>JACQLG010000004.1 GCA_016204155.1 Candidatus Niyogiibacteriota bacterium
AATACCATACTTTTATTATACTTGTCAAATTTACTGAAATATGCTATCATATCCTTGAGCAAAATTAAAAATAGGGAGGATTTACGGAAATGAAAAAAAGGATAATTCCCTTCTTTATTTTCTTATTTATTGTTCTTTCATATTCTATCGTATCTGCACAAGAAAAGGATTTTGATTCGCTTTGCCTGCTCGACACTGAATTCGTACAAGTAACATTGCCGCCTGATTTCATTGCAAAAGTAAAAATGACAGTGCAGTTTGCTTTCGACCAGCGAGCTGCTTATGCCATTTCGCTCGTGGATCTTAATCATTTTCATCTCGTTGTTCCATTAAAAGGTGGACCTGTCAGTCTGATCCTAGAAAAAGAAACGAAAACCGGCTGGGACAAAGAATCGGTTCTCCACCATATCCAAAAAACGGAGGCGCTGCTTTTCCACTCGCAAGAAAAATTTAAGTTTACGGGCCTAGCCCATAAACGAAATATTTTTCTTGATTTTAAAAAAGGCGCTCCCGAAATCCTTGATCCTGAAAAATATGGCGTAGGACCGCCCTCTTATCATATTTATTTTATGAATTTAAAGGGTTACTTCTACGGGTCCCAAGACTGTCTCTTTGACATTACTGGGATGGAAAATGAATTCGAGAAAGAGATGGCTAATACATTTAAAGTAAAATCTCTGCTTGCGCAAGAACGAACAATTCTTATACGATTCCCTAAAAAAACAGGGGTTGCGCGATAAGAAAAACCGCCCCCATACGTACTGTATGCAAGGCGGTAATTTTTTTATGGGTTATAATACTATAATATACAATATGATGCGCAATTATGTAAAAACAGCGCTTAAAAAAGTGGCGCCCGATATATCTTTTTCAATCACAATCCCTGAACAAGCCGAGCATGGCGACTATATGACGAATGCCGCTTTTTTGCTTGCCCAAAAAGAAAAGAACTCGCCGAAAGAAATTGCGGAGAAAATTGTTAAAAATATTGACACCGAATTATTTGAAAAAATAGAAATCGCGGGCAATGGCTTTATCAACTTTTTCCTGAAAAAAGAATTGCTCTATAAAGAGCTGGCAGAAGTTTTGGATAAAAAAGAGTCCTACGGGAAAGGCGCGCCGAAAAATGAAAAAGTTAACATTGAATTCATATCCGCAAACCCTACGGGTCCTATAACGCTCGGGAACGGACGAGGGGCATTCCTTGGAGATGCTCTTGCAAACATCTTGAAATATTCCGGCTTGAGCGTAGAAAGTGATTTTTATGTCAATGACGCAAAAGTAGGAGGGCAAGTGCAAAGTCTTGGGAAAGCCATCAAAGGAGAAGATGATGCCTACCCATATATAAGAGAGCTCTATTTCAAAGACAACCCTGAATTTCTAAAAGAGCTGGAAAAGCTTTCTGCCGAAGAAGCTGGTTTCAAGCTCGCCCAAATCATCCACAAAAAAAACGAAGAAACGCTCAAAAAAATAGATATCCATATCGATACTTTCTTTCATGAACAAACCCTATATGACAATAAAAAAATCGAGGAGATAAAAAAACTTTTGTCAGAAAAAAAGCTGGGTTACCAAAAAGACGGAGCGCTGTGGCTTAAAACATCTAAATTCGGTGACGATAAAGACAAAGTACTTATACGAAGCACGGGCGCGCCTACCTATCTTTTAGCCGATCTCGCATACCATTGGGATAAATTCACAAAAAGAAAATTTGATACTGTTATTAATATTTTAGGCGCAGACCACCATGGGACAATACAGAGTTTTAAAGCCGCACTCAAAGCGCTCGGCATTGAGAAAAATCGCTTTACCGCCATTATCACCCAGACCGTACGTTTTATGGAGGACGGCAAGGAACGAAAGATGTCCAAGCGGAAAGGGGAATTCGTTACGTTTGAAGATTTAATAAATGAGGTGGGAACGGATGCCGCACGCTACTTTTTTCTTGAAAAATCACCCGATACCCATATGGATTTTGATATCGGGCTTGCGCGCGAACGCTCCGCAAAAAATCCTGTCTATTATATACAATACGCGCATGCGAGAATATCCAGCATTTTAAAAAACGCCGGGGAGATGTATGATGTACGATTTAAGAATTACGCACTGCTTAAAGAAAGCGAAGAATTTGCGCTTATTAAAAAAATGGGGCAGTTTCCGGAAATAATAGAGGATACGGCGCGCGACTATCAGGTGCACCGCATCACCCGCTACGCCTATGAGCTGGCGCAGCGTTTTCATGACTTCTACGAAAAACACCGCGTTATTACCGGTGATAAAGAATTAACACAAGCCCGCCTCGCGCTTATAAGCGCCTGTCGAATCTCGCTTCAAAATACGCTTTATATCCTCGGCATCTCTACTCCGGAGAAAATGTAAAAAAGCAGGCGAAGGGCTTGCATAATATTTAATATTCTGCTATAAATGTTAAGGTTGATTCATTAGTTGACTCATTATTAGTAATATGTTAGATTTATCCACATATCAAACATATGAAAAAGATGCCTTTTAAGCCCGAATTGTTCATAAAGACGCTCCTTTCGAATGTGCCGGCGCGTTCCCGAGAAATCCTGGAACGCCGTTATGGTATTGGAAAAACCGGCAAAAAAGAAACTCTGGAGGCGATCGGAAAGGACCATAAGATTACAAGAGAGCGCGTGCGGCAGATAGAGAACCACGCCTTGGGGAAGATCCGAGACGCGCTTAACGCGCCGGAAATAAAAGCGGCGTTTGAATTCCTTGAAAATGCCGTCAGAGAAGAAGGAACGCTCGTGGGAGAAGATGCATTTTTGGACGATGTTACCGAAAAATCCTCACAGAAAAATGATGTCCTTTTTTTACTCGCGCTCGGGAAGCAATTCGCATATATACGGGAAGACGATGCCTTCCATGCGCGCTGGGCAACCGATGACACGGGAAGAAAAACAATTGAAACGGCGCTTATAAATTTTTCAAAAAATCTGCACGACCATCCTCTTTCCGAAAAAGACGCATACGCCCGGTTCTGCCAACACCTCGGAAAAGAATTCCCTCCGGCCACTCTTACTTCCTGGCTTGCCATTTCAAAACGCATTGCAAAAAATCCGTTCGGCGAATGGGGTCCGGCAGACTCTGCCCATATCCGTCCGCGGGGAATCCGGGACCTTGCCTACCTCTTTATGAGGAAACATGGCTCTCCATTACATTTTCGTGAAGTCGCAGACGGAATCAAATCAACGCTTAATCATCCTGCGCATCATCAGACCGTCCACAACGAACTTATTAAAGATAATCGGTTTGTACTTGTAGGACGCGGCTTATATGCCCTTACCGAATGGGGATACCAGCCGGGCATTGTACGCAATGTCATTCAGGCGGTCATCAAAAAACACGGGGCATTAAGCCGGGCGGAACTTGTAAAGCATGTTTTAAAAGAAAGACACGTGAAAGAAAACACGATCGTGATAAACCTCCAGAACCGAAAATACTTCCAAAAACTTCCGAACGACAAATATTCACTCGTATAATCATACACAACCTCCGGCCATTCCCCGGAGGTTGTTTTTTCTTTACAATAAGAAGTAAGCATATGATAGAACTAATCAAAGAACTTTTTTCGCTCTTTAACGCAGGTCCGACCGCAGAAATCCTTCGGATTGTAGGAATAGCATGGTTCATATGGCTTCCTATTGTACTCATCCTGATTTTCTGGGATGTTTGGATTATTTATGTGCGAAGCGGCTGGGTAGTACATTCCCCGTGGATTCTTCTGGAATTGAAACTCCCAAGGGAGATTGCGAAAAGCCCGCGCGCGATGGAAGTTGTATTGAACTCATTTCATAATACCCGGAAAGGAAATCTCTATGAACGATATTGGCAAGGATTCCTTGCCATGTGGTATAGCCTGGAGATTGTAGGCATTAACGGCGAAGTTCATTTCTTCATCTATACCACCAGCTTCTTTCGCAACCTCGTTGAATCGCAATTTTATTCGCAATACCCTGATATGGAAATTATTGAGGTTGACGACTACACGAAAGCGGTCCCGAAGGATATCCCGAACGAAGAATGGAGAATGTGGGGCGCGGAATACAAACTCACAAAACCTGACGTCTATCCTATCCGAACGTATGTTGAATTCAGGCTTGACGATCAGGCAAAGGAAGAAGAAAAAGCAGACCCTCTTGTTTCTCTTATGGAATTTTTAGGATCGCTCCGGCCGGGAGAACAAGTATGGGTCCAACTTCTTATCAAAGGAGCTGATTCCGGCTGGCAAAAAGAAGCAGCGGCGTTAATAGATAAGCTCGTGGGAAGAAAAAAATTTGCTCCTCCGAGCGAAGAAGGGAGGCTCCTTTTCCCATCTCCAGGAGAAACGGACGTGTTGAAGGCCCTCGAACGAAATATCGCAAAAATCGGATATAAAACAGGAATCCGTTTTATCTACTTAGGCCGCCGCGATGTCTATACATGGGCGACATTCGCGGCATTCTTAGGCATTATGAAACAATTTAATAGCGCTACGCTCAACGGATTAACGCCTGCGTGGTCAACTTCTGTTGATTATTTTTTCCCGAACTGGCGAAGTGTGCGAAGGCAAAAACGGCTCATAGACATGTATCGCCAGCGAAGTTATTTTTTTCCGCCGTACGGAAGTTTCTTATGGCCTGATTCAGGACGCGTAAGACCGTTCATTCTGACAACGGAAGAACTAGCAACTCTTTTTCATTTTCCTGGCAGAACCGCGGAAACACCGACATTGGAACGGATTGAATCCCGCAAAGGCGAACCTCCCCCAAACTTACCGGTATAATGCATATTATGCGAATATACGCGAATACCACAAATCATAGCAAATTATTTTTGGGTGATTATTCGTTGCATTCGCATGATTCGTAGTTTGGCATTATGATTATGGAACACGACCGCAACAAAATATATTTTGCAGAAACTAACTTCCGAAACCAGCGGAAACGCTTTGGCATAAAGAGGCACGACCGGAGCAAACATGTCTATATCATCGGGAAAACAGGCATGGGGAAAACAACCCTCCTTGAGAATATGGTTATCCAGGATATTAAAAACGGGGACGGAGTCGGGGTTGTCGATCCTCACGGCGAATTCGCTCAAAAAATGCTTGATTTTGTCCCGCGGGAACGTGCTCGCGATGTCATCTATTTCAATCCGTCGGACCTTTCTTTCCCCATGGGATTCAACATTATGGAAAATATCGATCCTGACAAACGCCATCTGGTTGCCGCGGGCCTCATGGGCGTCTTCAAAAAGATCTGGGTGGATGTCTGGTCGGCGCGCATGGAATATATCCTTGGAAATACTATTTTGGCCCTTCTCGAATATCCCGATTCTACGCTATTGAGCATCAACCATATGCTTGCAAATAAGGAATTTCGCAAAAAAGTGGTTGCACATATCAGTGACCCCGTAGTGAAATCCTTTTGGGTGGATGAGTTCGCAAAATATACCGACCGCTATACCCAAGAAGCGCTCCCCGCGATACAGAATAAAGTAGGGCAATTTATTTCAAATCCGCTTATACGGAACATTGTGGGGCAGAAAAAATCTTCCTTTGATATGCGCAAGATCATGGACGAGCGGAAAATCCTCATTATGAACTTATCGAAAGGAAAAGTTGGGGAAGAAAACTCCCGCCTCCTTGGCGCCATGCTTATTACGCGGCTGTATCTTGCCGCCATGAGCCGTGTTGAAATATCGCATGAAAAGGACCGGCCCGACTTCTATCTCTATGTCGATGAATTCCAAAACTTTGCATCTGAATCATTTGCCAATATTCTGTCGGAAGCGCGAAAATATCACTTAAATCTCATCCTTGCGCACCAATACATAACACAAATGGATGAGAGCGTGCGGGATGCCGTATTCGGCAACGTAGGCACTATGATTTCATTTCGGATCGGCGCGGCTGACGCGGAATTTTTAGAAAAAGAATTCAGCCCCGAATTTATGCTCCAAGATATCGTGAACCTCGGCTTCGCGCGGATCTACCTCAAGCTCATGATTGACGGCGTTACATCCCGTCCGTTTTCCGCAACAACGCTCCCGCCCATTGAACATCGCGGACAGACCTTTCGCGATGAAATTTTTGATGCGTCCCGCGACCAATTCGGACGCTCCAGGAAAGAAATAGAAGATATCATCAACGAATCGATCCTGGAGAAACCCGACTTCGCTAACGCTTCGACGGGCAAGCCCGACTTCGCAAATGCTTCCCACTTCGCCGAGGCTTCAAGGGACAAACCGACAAGCAATGAAAAATCATTTCAAAATCAGCAGACAAGAACAGACAGCGCTTCTTCTGGAATTACCGTATATCAGGCAATATGCGACGTATGCGGACAAAACACCCTTGTACCCTTTATACCTGACGGAAAACGGCCAGTATATTGCAAAGCGCACAGAAAAGAACGGATACCATCCCCAACTCCAATACGCCAAACACCGGAACGTCCTTCCTATCGCGCCACGGGCGCGCCTTCCATACGGCAGGGAGAACATGCCGTCAGATATCCCCAACAAGAGGTAAAGACTATTTCCTTAAAAGACCTGAAAAGAAACACTCCCGAGCCTGCTCCAAAAGGACCTGATGTAGAAGGCCTGCGAAGGGCGCTCAAAGAAAGCATGGAGGAAGCAACACCGAATCCTCTCGACGAATCTCAAGACAAGAAACAGAATGAGAATCCTCATGCAAAGATGTCCGAAGCAGAAAAAAACGGGAGAGAAGCTGCGAACAAAGAACAAAAGATAATTCGGCCTGGAGATACAATCCGATTCTAATTTCGCCGGTTCACCTTTCTTTTTTCAAAAATGTCTTTAATGTTGTAAGCGGCCACGCGTTGATAATGTCATTTTTTGTTGCCCATCCTCTTCGAGCTTGGGCAATACCGTAATCCAAATAATGAAGTTCAGATACGGCATGCGCGTCAGTGCTTATCGCAAATTTGACGCCGTACTCTTTTGCTTTGCGGACGAGCTCTCCGTTTAAATCAAGGCGGCGCGGATGCGCGTTAATCTCAAGAATCGTACGGGTTTTTTTTGCCACCCGAAACACCCCATCAAAATCAAGGCGAATCGGCTCACGTTTCATGAGCGAGCGCCCTGTTGGATGAAAAATAATATCAACATGAGGATTTTCTATAGCGCGAATCAAGCGCGCCGTCTGCTCTTTCTCCGGCATAGTAAAATGCGAATGGATGGATGCGCCAACTATATCTAATTGTGAAAGCACGCTATCACTGATATCAAGCGAACCGTCTTTCATAATATTTACTTCCGCGCCTTTCAAAATCATAATGCCTGACATTTTTTTATTCAGCCGATCTATTTCTTTCATCTGGCGCAATAATTTCTTCTCATCCGCTCCGCCCGTCATAGCAAGGGACTTTGTATGATCTGTAATTAATATATATTCATGGCCCATTTTTTTTGCCTCCATCGCCATTTCCTCAATAGAGTTCGCTCCGTCAGTCCAATTTGTCTGTGTTTGTAAATCCCCTTTTAAAGCTCCGTACTCAATAAGATTCGGGAGCTTGTGTTTTTGCGCTGCTTCAATTTCACCGGTATTCGTGCGCATCTCGGGAGACATCCAATCCAGTCCTAATTTTTTATAAATGTCTTTTTCGTCAATGCCGGCAACTAATTTTTTGCCGCGATACAGCCCGTATTCATTTAATTTAAATCCTTTTTTAATGGCGCTTTTCCGAAGCGCCACATTATGATCTTTTGAACCGGTAAAATATTGGATTGCCGCGCCAAATGATTCTTTTGGAAGTATCCGAAGATCGGCATCAATCCCGGCACGAAGCCTCACCATTGTTTTCGTTTTGCCCGTGCTATAGATATGCGCCACTTCGGGCATGCTGGTAAACGTGCGTATTACTTCTTTAGGATTTTCAGCAATAACTAAAAAATCAAGATCGCCAATCGTTTCCTGCCAGCGTCTCACAGACCCTGCAAGCTTTGCGTCTTCTACTGATTTTACTTTTTTTAAACGCCCAAGGATCATAAGCGCTATGGGCCGCGCCTCCCCCAAAAGCATGCGGCCATGAGATGTTTTTAAAAATTCAATCCCTTTCAGTATCTTTGCTTCGAGCTTTTCTCCCATGCGCGGCAAATCCCGCAATTTTCCCTTGTGTGCCGCGCGCTCAAGATCTGAAACCTTTCTTATCTTTAACGTGTTATATAAAGTTTTTATAAGCTTCGGGCCAACTCCCTCAATCGAAGAAAGCCCAGCCACATCAACTGGAATCTTTTTTTTAAGGCGTTCATATTCCTTAATGCGGCCTGTTCGTATAAAATCCTCTATATCCCGCGCGATTCCCTTCCCAACCGCAGGAATAGCATCCAATCCTTTCAATCCTTCGCGCTTATATATATCTTTTACGTCTTCTTCGAGCGCCTCCAATGTATGCGCCGCATTTTCATACGCACGGGGCTTAAATGCCACTTCTTTCATCTCCAAAAGAAGCGACATTTCAAAAAAGATTTTTGCAAGCTCCTGATTTAGCATTATGTTTATTATGCCCTCTCTTCATTGAACTGACAAACAACTCCTCCTACAGCTTCATCATAAAGAAAAAGCCCCCGAGGATGAGGGCCTTTAGTAGAGCTGGAAAAATTGTGAATGATCATTGGCCGAGATGTAAAGAAAGATATAGATACGTTATTATTTAATGCCTGTAATGAGGCCTAGTGTGTCTTGCGACCTTTCTTTACATTTCTCAAAAATGCCTTTTCTATTATTTAGTTTATACCTCCAAAGAATAAATACAAGATAATTTCGTCATATGCCTGTGGATAAGTTATCAGAATAGCGACGATTGTACTTCATCTATTTTCTCTCCTTCTTCAAAAATTTTTATTTTTCCGAATTCACCGTCATACCCGGGTTCAATATACAGTTTGCCTTGACGCATCCGCATGACGGCTTCCGCGACTTTCACATTACCGCATGCGTCTTTTATCTGATCGCGCGACGCATCCAACAGCGCCGAAAATTCGCTCCCAATCTCTTCCACCAGGTCATTATAGATCGTACGGACCGTTTTTGTCCCCACGCCGACCCCTTCTGCTTCCGAAATAATTTCTTGCAAAGGGACAAGTTTTTTGAAGGGGATTGCTTCCGGATGCCTGAATCCATCGGGACGCGCTGGATCCGCAAGCTGTCCAACGCGCGACATCACGCCAACAGTAACCGCACGGCCGCATGCTTTGCATTTTCCTCCCGCTTTTTTTGTTTCCTCCGGCATTTGCGAATGGCTCTGATCACGATGTCCATCAATATGATACTTCCCTTCTTCCGTGAAAAATTCTATCGTGAATAAAAATCGTTTCGGATCACGGCTCTTGATAGCTTCAAAAATATTGCCATAAGAAAGTTCGGGCACATCTACTACCGTTGCTTCCCGCCCAATTTTCGGAAGCGAATGCGCATCTGATCCGGACACAATTGATTTTCCGTCCAGAAACGGAATACGCCAGTTCATCGGCGGATCCGACGACAATCCCGTCTCAATCGCAAAAACGCGGTCAGTCAATTCATCAAAACATTCATTCAGCGAATCAAATCCTGACTTGGAGCCAAAAATCCCGAACCACGGCGTCCAAGCATGCGCAGGAATGAGATGGGCGTCGGGCGAAGCATCAAGCAATATCTGCAATAATTTTTTTGAATCAAGCCCCAGCATGGGACGACCGTCCGCATTGAGATTCCCGATCCATGACAATTGATTATTTATTTTATCAATAACTTCAAACGACGGCGCATAGATCAACTGGTGGACTCTGCGCACCTTTCCGTTTTTTGAATATATGCAAGAGATCTCGCCTTGCAATAAAAATCTAACATTTGCAGTTTTTCCTTTCGCACCTTTAAGCCGAAAAAGGCCTTCATTGGCCGGTTCCAATTTTTCCTTCAATTCCTTCATCCATGCCGGATGCGTAATGTCACCGGTGCCTATAACGTCAATCCCCTTTTTCGACGCCCAAAGCGCCATATGTTCGGGCACCATATCTTTAGAAACGGCGCGCGCATATTTCGAATGAAGCTCTAAATCAAATATGATTTTCATACTAAATTTATACTATACCAAGCACGAGCAGAACTTCCAGCAACACGCCCGCAAGCAGTAATATCACTATAAAAATAGAAAGAGGATTTTTTATTGAGATGAATGTATGCTGATGATCAGGGTATAGC
>JACQLG010000002.1 GCA_016204155.1 Candidatus Niyogiibacteriota bacterium
GCGCTATTTCTTCCTCAATCTCTTTGCGCGGACGTCCGTATTTCTGTGCTGATAATTCTTTGATTGCTTCTGCCGCGGCTTCGTTTCCTTTTTCAAGCAGCAATGTCTGAATATGAAACGGTTTTGACGTCTGCCCTCTTATTAACATTTTCACATATGCACGGAAATTTTCAATATTGGAAAGGTCGTAAGCGGAAAATATCGGCGCAAATTGCTTCTCAAGGACTTCGGCATCCTCCCGTCCTACGCGAAACGATGTAATCGTGCCGATATTCCCGAACACTGCTTTTCTTATTTCGTCGGAAAGCTGGCCGATAAACTGATGGGCGATCACGAGATTCAGGCGGTACTTCCGCGCCTCAGACAAAATCGTCGCAATGGACGGCGTTGTCACATTTTGAAATTCATCCAAATACAAAAAGAAGTCTTTGCGCCTGTGCGTATCGGATTCCGCTACCCGCGAAAACGTCGCCATAAGAATTTTCCCTACGATCACAAGTCCCAGTAAATGCGAGTTTAATTCTCCAACCCTTCCTTTTGAAAGATTAACCAGAAGCACTTTATCATTTCCCATCACATCACGCATATTAAATGAAGAATGCTGCTGCGCGATAATCGGCCTCATAATCTCATTGGACAAGAACGTATCAAACTTTGACGTGATATACGGGATCATATTTTGCAGCGAATGCTCTCCTCCAGTCTTTTCCGCAATCTCTTTCCAGAACGAGTTAATGAGGGGATTTTTGGAACGGGAAAGCTTGTAATCGCGGAATGCTTTATCGGAGAGCACGCGGATAACCTCAAGAAGAGTTGAACCGGATGCCGGATCCTCAAGCACCAGATGTGTGGCATTCCTGAAATACTGTTCAAACATGGGGCCTCCCGCGAGTTCCATGTTATAGAGCTTATTAAATATCGCGAGCAGTTCATCAACAACAAAAGTTTTTTGTTCGGGAAATTCAGGATCATATTCAAGAAAATTAAGCCCTACGGACATCTTGGTATTTCCGGGATCAAAATAAATCACGTCCCCAAGGCGCTCTTCCGGGATATGCCCCAAAAGATCGCCCACCATATCGCCATGAGGATCAAGAACGCACACGCCGTATCCTGAAATGATATCCTGCTTAATCATACCCTTCATCATTTCTGATTTTCCGGTTCCGGTCTGCCCTACGATATAAAAATGCCTCCTCCGGTCATCCGCGTCCATCCGAATCTCGCGCCGCTCTCCGCGAAAATTATTAATGCCGAGCAAAACGCCCGACGAAGGTGTATTTGCGGGAGCAGGAGCGTCTTTCGACTTCAGTGATTTCAATTTTGGCGCTGACAACATCCCGGAAGGAAAATGAAAAATGCTTGTGAGTTCTTTTGCATTCAAATAGATGGCGCTTGTCCCGTCAAACAAACGGAATGAAAACAAATAAAGAAGTTTTTGGAGCCGTGAGCGCTTTATCTCCCTGCACACAAACTGGTTCCCTTGCGGTTCGGTAAACTGCAGGAATGCGGACGATAATTCTTTCAGGATTGAACGCGCATCATCTTCCGTACCGGCTGACGCAATCAACCGGCCGTTCACTTTAAACAAGGGACTTGAAAGTTTTGCATCAATAAGCGCAAGCATCCCTTCATCTACAACGGAACGGTTAGACAATGTCTTGTCTTCTTTCTTTGATGACGATCCGGCAACGATATGCAGCGCTTCCAAAAATTCCTTCCCCCACCCCGCATGATACGCCTCTGCAAGCGACTTTCCCTCCGCAATTGCCTTTCGCGTATGTTTTAAACGTTTCGAGAACGAACGCTCGGCAGTCTCAATGACGAGCTGGAATGCCGCGCCTTCTCCTTCTTTTTTTAATTTAGAAAACGCATTCGCAATAACTTCAAGCGGGTCCGCTTCAAGCTTGTCATACGTGCGTATAGGGAGAACGGGGCTTTGAGATACACGGAATTCACAGGCAACGCTTGCGCCGTCCGCATTAAAAATATTATAGTCCTCTCTTTTGATTTCGATGCGCGCACGCGGAAACAAACTTTCAAGCTGTTTTTCAAATATGCGCCCGTGTTCCTGATGCACCGCAACATAAAATGCTGTTTCCTCTCCCACATGCGGAAGCGCCAATTCAACGACAAAATAATTTTTATCTCTTCCGATTTTCTTTCCTTCGCTGATCGCGGCCATACCATTATAAAATTGCTCCATTAGCGCTATTATATTTTTTATGGTCTGTCCTTCTTCCCGCTCTTCCTCTTCTGAAAACGTAATTTCATAAAGCGTAAATTCAAGAGAACGCCTCACGCGCGCCTTATAGGCGATATGCCGCGCAAAAAGAAAAATGCCAGTCCCTGCAATAACTGCAAGGATGAGTACACTATATATCACCGTTGTTTCTCCGAGCATCATGAAGATTACGATGGAGATATTTCATCCAACCTTAATTCCACGACAAGCCGATCATGAAAATCATCAAGCAAATGGGGATTACGAAGCCCGCGCGCAACATCCAAGGCAGAGAGTATTCCTTTCTCAGCCGCAATGTAAAGTAATTTCTCAATTTGCACATGATGCGGCTCGTCTTGAAGATCCTGCGCTTTTTTCTTCACATCATCACCGGAGAGCGCATATGGCCCCGCTTGCTGAGGCACCGAAACTTCACGCAATATCTCTTTTACAGCCCCGCGTTTATATTCCTTCGACCCTCCAATAGAAGGCGCTTCTTTGTGCGTTTTTGCTTCAAGTTGATTGCGGAGCCAACGGATCTCCTCCTCTGGTGATACGAATGGTTGTTCGTGTGTTATCGGCATATTTTTCTATTATATTTCTATTATAATAGAAATATGCCAATCCGTCCTAAAAAAACACTGTTAATTGTGCTTCTTATTATCGGCATTGCGGCGTTCTTTCGTCTTTTCGCGCTAGGGACAGTACCGCCGGGCCTCTATCCCGATGAAGCGATGAACGGCAACAATGCCCTTGAAGCCCTGCGAACGCATGATTTCAAAACGTTTTACCAAGAGAACAACGGGAGAGAAGGACTCTATATAAACCTCCTTGCGGGAGTTTTAGCACTCTTCGGGAACGAAATATGGGCGTTACGACTGCTTCCGGCGTTATTCGGTATTTTAACAGTACTTTTTACGTATCTTTTCACAAAAGAATTATTTAAAAATAATACGGTAGCGCTTCTTGCCGCATTTTTCATGGCGATTTCATTCTGGCATATCAATTTTTCTCGTATCGGCTTTCGCGCAATCATGGCGCCGTTTTTCCTTACATCAAGTTTTTATTTCTTATTGCTGACGCTCCGAGAAAATATCTCTGACACAAAACAGAAACTTGCGGCTGCTGCCGGAGGAGTTCTGTTCGGGCTCGGATTCCATTCCTACATCGCCTACCGTATTATGCCGCTTCTGCTCATCTTTCCTGCGCTCCTTATATGGAAAAAACAAGGGTTGTCATTCCTGGGGAAGAAAGGATGCCTCTGGTGCAGTTTCGCCCTCTTTATCTTTTTCATGATTATTGCAGGGCTTCCCTTAGGTATGTACTACCTCCAACATCCATCTGATTTCCTGGGACGAACATCGCAAATCTCAATTCTTGATACATCATCGCCCGTCAAAACACTCATCACAAATACTTTCCGGACCATCGGCATGTTCTGGTTTGCGGGAGACGGCAACTGGCGGCATAACTTCAGAGGCCAGCCGCAGCTCTGGGGACCGATAGGATTATTGTTTGTATTAGGGATAATAATAAGTATTATAAAATTATTTAAAAATTCAAAA
>JACQLG010000061.1 GCA_016204155.1 Candidatus Niyogiibacteriota bacterium
GCATGACATGGGTCGATTGATTTTTGGTCCATCTTCTTCTATACTGATGTCAAAACTACATAAGGAGGAAATAGATGAAAAGATTGAGAACATTAATAATTCTATTACTGCTCATAGCAAGCTGCGTAGCGTATCCTGGTAACCTTAGAGCCTCCTCTGATAAATTTTCTGAAGAAAGAATTATAGAAAAATTTCAGAGTAAGGATAGGCTCCCCTCCGGAGACGCAATACGAATACTCAATGAATCATTGGAATTCATCGCTAAAGATCAGTACCCAAAAGCCGATATTTCCGCATTCACCAGCAAATTTCTCATAACGATGGAAGTTATGTCGGGCGTCAATCTTGGATCGAGCAATAATTTTGGGGGGATCGACGAGCGGGCGCAACTCATTGAATGTAAAAAAGGGATTTCTTTGGCGATCGAAAAACTTTATCTCAAATTTCCCAATACCAATATTTTAGAGTTCGCAAAAACAGCTTTTAATAAATCCCTGGAAGAAAATCTCGATAAATATGCTTCCCTGGTGTCTCCTGATGAAGACGCTGAAGAGTATTATAGAACAAGGGCGGGAATAAAATTTGGTATAGGCGTAATCCACTCAACCGATGGCAACGGTCGGATTATCGTATATGACGTTTTTAAGAATTCTCCTGCCGCTAAGGCGGGCATAAATAAGGGCGATGAAACTCTGGAGATAAACGGCAAGAAAACCATCGGCCTCGCATTAGAAGAAGCCCGAAAAATTATAAAAGACTCGCCCGGTGATGCAGTATACTTGAAAGTAAAAAAGCGGAATAGAAAGGAAATCTTCTATAACATACACAAGGATTTTGTTTTGATGCCAGTGGTTTCGACAGCCATTTTCCCGGTGGGAAGCGAGTATATTGGCTATGTACGATTTAGGCTCGTTATTCCACGGGCAGTTGAGGAATTTGCGCGTTTTACCCGCCACCTCGCTACATACAGAATCAGATCTTTAATTATAGACTACAGAGAGTGTCCAGGCGGACTTCGTAGCGCAACCGATCAAATAAATCGGACTTTGGGAATGCAAGAGGGAGAGCCAATGAGCGTGGTTATATCGAGAACAGGCCAGGTCGTCGACGGTTCTTTTATTTTAGAATCCGTTAATCGTCCCAGGTTTTTCAAAAAAATCATAATTCTTATAGACAATGGAAGCGCCAGCGCCACCGAACGATCCGCGGCCGCATTACGCTATAATCTTCCGGCAGAAACGGTTGTTATGGGCGAGAAAAGCTATGGCAAAGGCATAGGACAGCATATTCATCTTTTACATCTGGACTATATATTGAGACATACTGACAATGAATTCAGGAGTCCTGATAATCGCGTGATACACGGTATTGGCATTGAACCAGATGTAAAGATAACAAATTCACCAGATCCCAATTTGTTGAACGCGTACCCATCCATAGATAAAGAGTATCCCTATGATTACCAACTTATTAGAGCCGTTGACTTCATAAAGAATAATTATCTTGAAGAGATAAAAAGATCATACTTTTTGCCTATTCCTTCGGATGAAGAAAAACCAGGCAGTTATCTTGTGAAGCTGCCGGATTGGCAGTCGTGGAGAGAGATTAAAGAGAAACAGAAAAAGTTATCCAGGAAATTGCCTGATGGCAAAGACATTGTCATAGGATTCCAAAAAGAGTATCAAAACCCGCAATCAGATCTTACCGTCGTAGTTTTCACGAGCACTCTCGGAAATCAAGAAAAACCAATAGCCATTTTCTTGGGCAGAAAAGAGGTTTTCACCCCTATTTTCATATCTGAAGATAAAAAGGGGTACGGGGTTGAAGGTATGCAAGGTACGGGTTTGCTTTCTCAAAATCTTTACTCCGATAGCGCATTCACCGGAATAATTGATTTTTTCATGCCCACATGGTTTGGTTTCTCGGCGCATAAATCCTATTATCTCTTTGAGCAGCGGTGGGTAGACGGCAACGAACGTTTCAATATTGTTAATTTAGTGAAAGAAAATCTTCATAAAGACAGTCGATAACTTATTGTGAAAAATTTAGGGCAAGCACCGTGCTTGCCCTTTCTTATTGATTTTCGTTAAAAATATTTGCATTACCATGTCTTCTATGGTATAAAAAATATATCGGGCAGTATACAAATAGCAGTATACAAATATATGAAACGATCGGAACAAATAAAAGAAAGATTTTTTTATCTTACGGGTTTTCTCACCCTTCTTTATGTTGCCATTCAATGGTACGGATTTATTGCTCTAACATATCGTCCGGAAAATTATCTCCCCTACCAATTCACTATTTTTGCAACAATCGCCATATTCGGCTATACCCTGCTTAAAGAAACGTTTCGATGGACACAGCTCGCATCGCGGGAATATCTTGGAGAAATCCTTACCCATATCATTATCGGAAGTTACGTCATCATGACACTTCTTATTTATTTCTACCCATCACGATTTCTTCAGCTACCCATTGGATTCTTTGATTTTGTCATCAGCATCTTTTTTATCTGGCTTGGGAGCAGATTGTCCCGAACCCTTTACGAAACAAATCACAAATAATATCATGTATCTCATATGAAAAAAGATATTCATCCGGCCTATTATCCCAACGCGACGATACAATGCGCGTGCGGAAAAACCTATCATGTGGGCTCTGCCAAAAAAGAGACCGAAGTTGAGATATGCGCCTCATGCCACCCGTTCTATACAGGTAAAGAAAAATTAATTGATACGGCGGGGCGCGTAGAGAAATTCCGCGCAAAACAGAAACGGGTATCAGTAAAAAAATAACGTTCCTCCGATGATCTCTATTGATGAACTCAAAAAAGAATTTGAAGCGCTTGAACGTGAATTGAACGAGAGCGGCTGGCAGAATAAAGAAAAAACCGCGCGGTATATGGCGCTTGCTCAATCTATAAAAGATGGCGGACTAGATAGCGCAAAATCTCCGAATGGCGTGTTTCTCGAGATTAGAGCTGGTGCCGGCGGAGACGAAGCCGCGCTTTTTGCCGGGAATCTTTTCGGAATGTACTCAAAATACGCGGAGAAAAAGGGGTGGCGGATTTCTATTGTCAATGAATCTCGAAATTCCTTAGGCGGATATAAAGAGATCATCGCAAAAATACAGGAGAAAGGAGTTTACGAGATGCTTCAATATGAATCCGGCGTACACAGGATCCAGAGGGTTCCGGAAACAGAAAAATCGGGGCGCATTCATACTTCTACCGCCTCAGTCGCAATCCTTCCGATCTATCCCCCAAAAACCATTGATATAAAAAATGAAGATGTTGAAATTACCTTTACCCGTTCGGGTGGACCGGGAGGGCAAAATGTCAATAAAGTTGAAACGGCTGTTCGAGTCCTCCATAAACCAACGGGTATTATTGTTTTTTCATCAAATGAACGCTCGCAACATGCAAACCGCGAACGAGGGCTTGAAATACTCCAAGCAAAAATTATTGGAGAAGAACGCATTAAAAAAGAACAGGCAGAAGCAAAATCCCGCAAAGAGCAAATCGGCACAGGCGATCGTTCAGAAAAAATCCGCACCTATAATTTTTTACAAGATCGCATTACCGACCACCGCATCAATAAAAATTTCCATAATATTATAAAAATACTAGAAGGAAATCTTGACCCGATTATTGAGGCATTCCATGAGATATCTTAAAAATTCTGAATTTATCTTGAAATGATGTCAATTTGTTCTTGGTATTTTTGAGCAAGCGCCATAACGTCATCTCCGTAGAAAGCGTAGGATGATTTTGTTGCGTTCCCCCATCCTGCAAAATAGCGAAGGGCAGCTAAACGCTCGGCTTGGAAGGTCCCTGCGGCCGCCCCGTTTTCTTTCAAAAGAATGGCTGACGCAATAAATGCTGTACGCGGATCCCAGGGATTCGGCGGATTCTGCCCTGAAAGCTGCGCAATTTTATCTTCATATGCTATCCAAGTGGAAGGAATAAATTGCGCAGGCCCCATAGCACCCCCCCAGCCATACCATGTCTTTTTGGATACCGGCATCAAATCCGGATCAAGACCAAGGCGGCTCGTTATATCCAAAAACGGAACTGTATCGCGGGGATTTTTCATATCCGTACGCCAATCCCCTGTTCCTACATTCTCTCCCAGGTTTGATTCTTCAGCTATGACTCCTAAAATAAGCGCGGGGCGAACTCCCGTAAGCTGGAAAGCCAGGTTTGTATATTCTACCGCCTTCTCAAATGGAATGGCTGCCGACCCACGAAGCAAAAAGAGTTCGCTTCGTATCTTTGCCGCATCTTTTTCACGGCTCGAAAGGATCTTTTGATATTCCGCTTCCTGCCCTTTTGTAATGTTTAAGATTTTTTGTTTTTCTGCCTCCTGCTGTCCAATGCGTTTTTTTTCAAATTCCTGAAGGGCGCGCAATTCAACCTCTTCAGTTTTCCGATCTTCTAAAACATTTCGTTCCTCTCCAGTAACCGTTTGAGTCCGCCTTATTTCCCCGAATGAAAACTGAAGAGCTATTTGCACCGTATCAAAATTGTCGAAATCGACGAAGAAATCCGAAAGATTATCATATGAAAGCATCAGTTCAACCAGCGAAGTCTGATCAAGTTCATATATCTTGCGCAGAAGTTCGGCAAGCGATGTTTTTTCATTCTCTATTTTCTGTTCAAGGTCGCCTATAAGCTGGGTTTTTTTTCCAATGGAATCGATCAGTTTGCTGATGGTAAGGGTGCGCGCGCGTATCTCCAAACGGGATTTTTCTATCTGCGCATCCAAAATAGCTATATCGCGTTCAAGGGTTGTGCGCTCCTTTTGTTTCTCCTGAATAACCCCCCTATACCCTTCTATCTGGGATTCAAGTCCGGCAAGCTCGGCTTCCAATTGCGAACGCCTGCCAACGACCTCTGACGGATCAACGGTTTGAGCCGCGAGAAAAAATGGTGCAGCGGCAAGCATCCCAATTAATAAAAAAAGATAATGGAATCGTTTTTCCATTATCTTTTAGTATACCTTCTAGAGAATGAATGAGAAATACCCCCTATAATACGGCTGTTATTGCTCTTTCCCGGTTGTTTTTTGGCCTTCTTGCTTGCCCTCCGCAGCGTCAGCATCAGAAAGCCCGCCCTCTTTCTTCTCGGTTGTTACTTCAATCTCCTCAATGCTCTTTGCTTCCTCTTCCTTTTCCTCGCGCGGAGCTGTTACAAGCACAACAACATCTTCGGGATCCGCTTGTATCACGATACCTTCTTTAAGTTTAATATCCGCAACTGTAATGCGGTCCTCAAATTTCACAAGCGCTGAAATATCAATCGTTATCTCTTGCGGAAGGTCAGCAGGGAGTGATTCAACTTCAAGTTCATGAAGCACTTTTACCAATACACCGCCTTCCTGTTTTACCGCTGGCGATTCGCCTTCAAATGCAATAGGAACGGATGTCGTAATTTTTTCGTCCATACGCACCGCATGGAAATCTACATGAATAGGCGTATTTTTTATTGGATCAAGCTGAACCTCCGTAATAAGGACATTGTGTTTTTTTTCTCCGACAGCAATCTCGACAAGCGAAGATTCTCCAGCCCTACGCCATACCCGCATAAAATCCGTAAAAGGAATGGAAAGAGATTCTGCATCAATTCCTTTTCCATAGACAATTGCCGGGATCTTGCCGGTTTTTCGCAAATCCCGCGCCTTTTTCTTAAAAAGAGTCCGATTTTCCGCTTTGATTGCAAACATAACAGATGTTTTAAATAATAGCGTATCACAGCGAAAAAATCAACACTTGCCGTTTTTTATTCGTGTTCCGATATAATCTTCCCTCCTAAAGTTCTTAAATCATGCAACGCGATTTTTGTTTGCTCTGCTTTTGAAGGCGCCCCTGCGGGTTCAATCGTGCCCGGCGGATTTCCATGCCATTCAAATTTGCGCTCCATATAAGAAACGCCTCTGCCGGGAATTGTATGAGCAATAATAACCGACGGTTTTTCAAAAACGACTTTCGCTTGTTCAATTGCCATATGCATTTCCATAAAATCATGGCCGTTTGCTTCAATCACGTGCCACCCAAACGCTCCGAACTTTGCCCGCAGCGGCTCCAAAGGCATAACATCTTCAGTTACACCATCAATCTGAATATTATTTCTATCAATGATCGCAATAAGATTCCAAAGTTTTTCGCGTCCTGCAAGCATTGCCGCTTCCCATGACTGCCCCGCATCCAATTCGCCATCAGACATCAGGCAATAAATATAATTTTTCTTTCCGTCCATGCGTGAAGCAATCGCCATGCCCACTGCCTGCGACAGTCCTGACCCTAAAGGGCCTGACGTTGTCTCAAGACCCTGAAGCGAAGTCCTATGAGGATGGCCTTGAAGGCGCGTCCCAAATTTACGAAGCGTTTTTAATTCTTCTATTGGAAAATAGCCCGCATGCGCCATGGTCGCATATTGCACAGGACAAATATGGCCGTTTGAAAGCACCAAACGGTCGCGTTCTTCCCATGCCGGATTTTTAGGATCATGTTTCAATACATGAAAATACATGAGTGTAAAAATATCAGCCATGCCTAAAGGCCCGGCTGAATGTCCCGAACCCGCCTCAACCAGCTCATCAATAATGGACTGGCGGATTGTATTCGCCATCTCCTCTAAATATTTGATTTTATCATCATGAAGGTGCATGAGAGAAGTTATTAGTTATTGGTTATTAAGTTATTAAGAAAAAATAAAATGACTAATCACTCAATGACTTAATAACTTTTTAAATTCATCAATTGCTTTCTTAATATCTTTTTGCCCAAAAATCGCGGATGCCGCAGCTAAACGATTTACGCCCGCGTCAACTAAACGGCGAGCGTTATCTACACTCACTCCGCCATCTATCTCTAGTATACAATGGGGGCAAACCGCATGTAATCCTTTTAATTTTTCAATTGTGTTCGCATTCATTTTTTGACCTGCGCGCCCCGGAGAAACAGAAAGCAAAAGAATGCCGTCTGCTTTACCCCAAAACGGTTCTGTTTCTTGCCATGGCGTTTCAGGCAAAATCGCAATTATCGC
This sequence comes from Candidatus Niyogiibacteriota bacterium, assembly GCA_016204155.1. GTDB lineage: Bacteria > Patescibacteriota > Minisyncoccia > 1-14-0-10-42-19 > 1-14-0-10-42-19 > 1-14-0-10-46-36. The sequence goes on from JACQLG010000061.1 coordinate 7,049, forward strand.
CTCTTTCTGCGCATCTTTTATTCTTTGAACGACAAAAAGCGGGTCGTGCGTAGCCTCAAAATGAATAATCAATCGTTTCACATTCGGCAAAAGCCAGTCGGTAAAACGCGTATCAATATTAGAAATCATCAAATGCACTTCGATATTAAGCGGAGTTTTGAGTGTTTTTAAGTCTTCTGCATTATGCCAGATCGTATTTGGCGTAAACGTACCGTCAGCAATATCAATGTGAACCCATTTCGTATAGGGCTCTACCGCTCTAATCTGTTTTCTAAGATCTTCAAATGTTTCTACGTTGATTGCAGGAATGATTTCAGGCATTACATTTAGTATACTAATTCGGCTACCAAAATTAAAATGTGCAAGACCCGATCTTGCACATTAAATTACTTATCCCATCCTTTTATTTTCTGCTGTTTCGCATGAAGCGATAATTTATTGTGCGCTATCATGCTCATCACAAATGCATTCCAATACATCCAATTCAACCAACCTATCGTAAATATCATTTTATTACCTCCTCCGGATTATTTTTAGTGAAATGGAAAAAGAATTTCATGCGGGCTCCAAAAAGAAAACCATCCATCCCTCTGCCCAATCAGTTTCATGCCAATCATCCATACAAAACCGATTATTCCAAAAAACATAAGCATAATTCCCCAAAAAGCGTTAAATCTTCCCCAATCAGACCCAAACTCAGCTTTAAACATCCCAGTTGCTATATAGCCAAAAACAAGCCAAACTATTGTCATTCCATCGAAATCAGACATCTATCCATACCTCCTTTTTTCGTTTTTATTTTAAAGAATCTTAAATAAAAGAATATCAGATATTATCAATTTTGTCAATACGCCGCTGATGTCTCTCTTCTTCTGGGAAAGCCGTCTCGAGCCATAATTTAACAACGCTCATTGCTTCTTCATCAGAAATAAAACGCGCGCCGAGCGAAAGAATGTTGGCATTATTATGCTCTCGTGAAAGAATAACGATCTCTTTTGTACCGCCGTAATAAACCGCGGCGCGAACGCCCTTGATACGATTCGCAACCATTGCTTCGCCCTGTCCTGAACCACCCAAAATAATCCCCCTGCTTTCGGAATTTTTTGAAACGGCATCTGCGACCGGCCGAATGAAATCCGGATAATCATCCTGATCATTTAATTCATGCGCGCCCATATCCTCTACTTCATACCCTAATTCACTCAAAAAAACTTTGAGTTTTTCTTTTAACTCGAATCCCGCATGGTCTGTACCGATATAGATCTTCATAAATGTAAAATGTAAATATAAAAATGGAAAATGATAGATTAAAATTCAAAATGAGATAGAACTATAATGAAAGGTGAAAAAATAATTTTAGCATTTTACATTGTAATTTTGCATTTTGATTTTTGCATTTTGAACTAAATAATTCTACCGCCATTGATATCCTTAAAACCTTAAAAAAGCCCTCTCTAGCTTTATATGTGTTTAATAAGCATCGCGCCGTATCCCCATTCATTATCATACCAAGACAAAACCTTGACCAAATCGCCGTCCACCACGCGCGTAAACGCAAGATCAACGATTGATCCATGTGGATCGCCCAAAATATCAGTTGAAACCAGCGGTTCTTCTGTCACACGGAGAATGCCTTGCCATTCTTTCAATGACGCGGCCGTGCGGAAAATTTCATTTATCTCTTCTACGGAAGTCTTTCGTTTCGCAATAAAAGTAAAGTCAATAAGAGAGCCCGCGACAACCGGCACGCGCATCGAAATACCGTCAAACATCCCTTTTATTTCAGGGATCGCTTTCTCAACAGCATCAGCAGCACCCGTAGAAGACGGCACGATATTTACTCCAGCCGCCCTCCCTCTCCGAAAATCTTTTGCGTCCGGCGCATCCACAAGCGCCTGCGTTGCCGTATATCCATGAACCGTGTTCAAAATCGCTTTTTGGACACCCGGATTTCTTAACATAATGCTCATTACGGGTGTTGTCGCGTTCGTGGTACAGGACGCGTTAGATGTTATTTTTCCTTCTTCTAAAAACTGGATGCCGACATTCGGAGTTGCTGTTATTACTTGCCCTGCTTGCCCCGAGCTCTGTCGTGGGGAGCTTGTCGAAGGGTCTTTTGCAGGAGCCGTAATCACCACACGCTTCGCTCCCGCTTTCAAATGCGCTTCTGCTTTTTGATATGAAGAAAATACGCCTGTCGATTCAACTACCACGTCTATCCCAAGATCCTTCCACGGCAATTTCGCGGGATCTTTTTCCTGAAAGAACTGAACCGGCTTTCCGTTAATAAGAAATTCTCCGTCCCTCCGCGATACCGGTTTATCAAATCGTCCGTAGACAGAATCGTATTTTAGCAGATACAGGAGGTTGTCGGCATCTCCCAGATCATTAATAGCGACGACCTCAAAATCAGGATGATTATACGCCTGTCTAAAAAATACACGGCCGATCCGGCCAAATCCATTGATTGCAATTTTCATACGAAAAATAATGGCTAACTATAATATATTTTATTGTAGCACATTACCAGATTCTGCATATACTAAAATTGACCATCGCGGATATAATGCATGGTCTGTTTTTGACCACAGTGGCATTTGACTTGCTGGACAAATAGATTACGTTTGATAAAATATAAAAAAATAGGGTTCTTTCATATGAAATCTGAGGAACAAGGAGGAAATAATGAAAAAATTCTTTTTATTTTTTTTAACGCAAGCGCTATTTATTTTTCCTCATATAGGCGGGGCCGAAGAAAAATTAGCAGTAATAACCCCGAACGGCGGACATATACAAAAGGAAGAAAAAGAATTGTTATGTAGGGATTATCTTCCCCAAATAGGAAAAGATCTAACAGAAATGAATAAACCGATAGAAGGCGGATGGTTATGGAGGCATGACAGACGAATACTCGCATTTTCAGGGCGAGTAGAAGCCGGCATACAGCAATACATGTTATCCTGTAAACCAGAAAAATTAGATCTGTACACATGCTCGGAACTTATTCCCCATATGAAGAACCAACTCAAGCAATCAGAAAATACGGAAAAAAATGAGATGACTCGATCGGCGTATGCAAAACGCGCGCGTACGAATGCGCAGGTATTTTCGGAACTGTGTGACAATACATCTAAAATAGAGAAAAGCGCCTGCGATATATTTAAAGAAAAAGCGCGCAATGAGTTCGCTGAATCAAAGCGTGTCTTAAAAATTGATGAAATAACTTTGCATGCGACGCTTTCAAGCGTCTATTACAAAATTCATCAGCTATTCTGCAGACAATAATAAAAACACCGGCCCTAAAAAGCCGGAATTTTCTTTAGAACTCATAACGTATTGCATATTACTCATTCCTATGCGCTTTTTCTTTATTCAACAGGTACTGATATGCGGAAAGCGCGGCTTTTACCGCGTCCCCGGCGGAGATATTGTTCTGCTTGTACATCTCGTCAGTTACGTCGCCAGCGGCCCAAATGCCCTCGCGCGAGGTTGCGGCGGTTTTATGGTTAATCAACACTTCGCCATATTTATTTTTCTCAACCAAGTTGCCTAAAAATTCCGAATTTGGAACTGCGCCAATCTCAACAAATACGCCCGTCACATCAAGTGTTTTTTCTTCACCGCTTATTCTGTCCTTATACTTCAAACCTGTAACAAACTTATCGCCAATTACTTCAAGCGTTTGCGCGTTTAATATCGCCTCTTTAAACTTTTTTGATTTTTTTATATTTTCAAGCGTTACCGGATCTCCCTTGATTGTGTCAGAGTATTCAAGAAGATAAATTTCCGATGCATAGGGAATCAAATCCTGGACTGCTTCAAGCCCTGCGTTTCCTCCCCCCACAACTGCAACTTTTTGCCCTGCAAAAACAGGCGCATCGCACGTGGAACAATACGCAACTCCTTTCCCGTTGTATTTTTCCTCTCCGGGAATGCCTAACTTCCGGCGTCGCGAACCGGTCACAACAATCAGGGTTTTTGCTTCATATGATCCGGTGGCTGTTGTTACTTTGAATCCGTCTTCAACCATTGCTGTTTTTTCGGCTCGCTCAGACATTTTTATTGCAATATCATCTTTATATGCTCGGATATGCTCCTCAAGATTTTTTGCAAGATCCGCGCCCGAGATGCTTTTTGTCCCTATCCAATTAAAAATTTCTGCGGAAACCGACGACTGCCCGCCGAACGATTCTGTTATTAAAAGCGTCTTTAATTTTTTGCGCGCGGCATACACGGCTGCCGCCGCCCCGCCAGGCCCTCCTCCTATAATAATTGTGTCGTACATACGTTAGTTA
>JACQLG010000057.1 GCA_016204155.1 Candidatus Niyogiibacteriota bacterium
CCGCGGTCTCGGGAAGATAAATTCCCGCCTTTGTCTTTCCCCCTTTGTCTTCGAGGGGCTCGATGACCACGCGGTCACCCAATGGCTGAATCTTCATAGGATTATATAGTTATGTGAATATATAGAAATGACCTTTTAGCAGTCATTAGCTTCGAGTGCTAATCCATTATATAGAACGCCGCTTCAATGTCAAGAGGTTTCAAGCACAAGAAAAAAAGCCGCTTATGCGGCCCGCGAGCTATGCCTTCCTATTGAGGAAGGCTGAATAAAAATGGCCAACAATACTGCCTATTGCGAATACCGCCGCAACATGGATATAGGGGCCTGGGTTAACAAGTTCAACGCCGAAGACCTTAACCGACGTGATTCCTGCCGCGATAAGAACGAGTGATCCTGCAAACATGCAGAGCGATATGAATTTCCCTTTTCCGCCGATGTTCGCTCCGACCATGCCCGGGCCCTCAGTAAGATATATGAGAAGTCCGGCAACGCCGAGTATAAGAAGAGATACATCCACCGCAAAAACAAATATCGTCCAGGTAAAATGATCAGCCGGAATCCCCACGGCAAAAATGGTAGTCCAGATATAGATCTTGTCTGCTACCGGATCAAGAGCAGCGCCGATGAGCGTTTTTTGATTGAAAATGCGCGCGCAGAGGCCGTCAAGGAGATCGGTAAGACCAAGGACAATGCAAAGAACAAATGCGATGTCAATGTTCCGGAATGAAGTACCAAGAAACAATTCTTGGCGCGTCATCAGAAGCGGTATGAGTAAGGGCGACCCCGCGATTCGCGCAAGCGTGAACCAGTTTGGGAATTTGCGATAGAGATCCCGCAGGTGGTCGCGAACGCCCATTCCGCCCTCCTTCGTGAACTACCCGAGTTATAGCAAAACCAAGGAGAAAAACAAGTTACTTCTTTCCTTTTCTTCCAATCACGCTGAGCCAGCGGGTTTTACCCGAGGGAACCACACCTTCATATACTATAGCAAGGCCGGCATCCAAAAAATACTGTTTTAACTCATCGATAGTATAAAAACTGAAAAAGCGTTTGTATTCATATCCATAATCATTCTCTTGCTTTTCTTCTTCGTCAGGCGCGTTGTCCTTTTTCTCTTTCACCGCAACATAGAGATACCCATTCGGCTTCAGATGCGAAAGAAATTCGCGAAAGACCAAATGAACCTCTTTTTTCGGGATGTGAAGAAGCGATGCCTGGGCAAAAACGCCATCGAATTCACGACGAATACTGGAAAGATCTTTCATATCCATAACTGCAAATTCTGCCTCCGGAACTTCCCGACGCGCAATCTCAATCATACCCGCTGAAAAATCAATACCAAAAACCTTGAATCCTTTTTTCGCGAGATACTGAGCTTTGACCCCACCCCCGCAGCCAACATCGAGAACAAGCGCTCCCGGTTGCAGAAACGAAATAAACGCGTCAGTTCCATTGATCCACCACGTATCAGGTTTATGATCTATATGCCAGTCCTCGGCAATGCGGTTATACGCATCGCGCATTTTCTCTTCACTATATGATTCATCGTTAAATCCATCCATAAGAAAAAGGTGCTTACGTTTTAAACACCGCGATTTTTTCCGTAAACTCCTTTGGATATTTTACTTGAAGCAGTGCGCTTGCTTCTTTTGGCGCAAACCACCGAAATTCAGTATGCTCGTTACTTAAAGTTACAGAGATCGGCTCTTCTACCCTGCAGATATAGACAGAAAGGATCAGACCCGTGTCAGTGCCGTCTCGAGGAATCCTTATATTTGACAAAACCATTACGAGGGGCGCCGTACTTACGATATTCGTTATTCCGGTTTCTTCTTCGACTTCACGTTCAAGCGTTTCTTCGATCGTTGACTCTCTATGAATCCGGCCGCCCGGAATGTCCCAGTACGGATCACCGGAAAAACCTTTCAGCATTTCCTTATTTACCTTCAAAAGCAAAATATGCCCATCGGAATTTACTATGAGCGCCTTAATGCCCAACTGAAATAAGTCCTCATTCATTGCTCATACAGTAATCTTTATAAGTATCAATAGGAGAATTTTACCTAATAAAACAAAAAAGTCGAG
>JACQLG010000058.1 GCA_016204155.1 Candidatus Niyogiibacteriota bacterium
ATTTCGAAATATCATTATTATTTTGGCCTAATTTTATATCACGCAGAGCATGAAAAAGGCAAAAAATTGCCCAAAAGCATAAGAAAAATACTCAGCCTTACATCGTCATAACATCACAATCTTTGTCTTATAATAGGAGGCGCGTAAGTGAAAAAGAAAAGATATGTAGTTGCAGAAACATTTTCGCAGGAAAAATACGACGGTGAACTTACAATCAGAATTTCTGGCGGCGGCATCGCTAAAAAAAGAGAATATGAATTATACAAAAAACTGACTGCTAACGTTGATACATTTCACAATGTTACTATAACGCGCTGGCTTGTAGGCATTACATTGGCCATTGATTTATATTGGGATCAAGATGACACTGTGCAAATAGAAAATCCATGCTGGGATAAAATTCTCCCAAAAGTAGAAAAAGCATTCCGTAGATTCTTCTGCGATTATCAAGCATGTTTTCGCCACCAAATAGTAAACAATTCACCCGACCCTAATAGTATTATTAAAAATCGGAGGGAACAGGACTTGAAAGAATATCAAAGTGTTCAATATATTATTGGTGTTTAGTTCCTAAGTGATAAGCCGTGATTAGCAAGCGCTATGCGGCTTTTGTTTTAGATAATTGTTTGTAAAGGAAACTCAACAAATGTGGATATTCCGACCCATTGTTTAATAAATTTGGCAATACATTGAGTCAAAATTACCGCAGTTCACAAAATCACAATGTTGAAGATAGTTACGATCGTATTTATATTCAACATGATAATTCATATGGACAAAGCCTGGACCTCGCGAGAGGTCTAGTTCCACATCAATAATCGAGCCCTTCAGCCCAACGATTTGCGCGGAGTGGAGTTTAACTGACATATGGGGTTTAGTGTAGCAATTTTGTTGTTTACTGGAAAGGTGTATGTTTGCCTTCCCACTTTCTTGCATGTTAGGATCAAATAGAAGTTAATACCAAAAAGGAGAAAGGAAATGGAAGATAATCTTTGTTTTCTTTGTGAAGCAATGGATCTAAAGAATGGAAGTTGGGTTACTGCATGGGAGCCGTTCCCTGTAAATATCGGCCATATGAAAATAATCCCGTTAAGACATGAGGCAACTTTGTTTGACCTTACTGAAAAAGAGGAATCTGACTTTTGGGATATTTTGAAAAGAACTAAAGCATACCTTGATACTTCTCTCGGCAAGCACAAACCAAGTGGCTACAATGTCGGCATAAATATTGGTGAAGCGGCAGGCCAGACAATAATGCATCTCCATATTCATATGATTCCTCGTTATGAAGGTGATGTTGACAATCCTCGCGGTGGGATAAGAAATATAAAGCCACCTTTAATCAGTTGGTAAACATAAAACTCCGAGAATATCCCGGAGTTTTTATTGAAGAAAGAATCCCTTTTACCAGAATTAATCCGTATCATGCAACCATAAATATATGTCGTCGCCAATCAATGCAATTCTCGCCCTATCTTCTCTAATGAGTTCATTGACGGCATCATCAATGCCAATGCAACAACTAAGATGCTCTTCAGTAAGGACGCCTAGTTTTATTGCCTGTGCTTTTAGTTCTTTAACCTCGATCCCGCCTAGTGCACGATGGGCCAAAAGTTGGCACATAAAGTTCTCTTTTAAAGTACAAGTAGTTTCTGTTTGCTCCTTTTGTCTCAGTTCCACAATATCCATATACAACCTCCCTATTTTTTTTACTATTACATATATTAGCACCAGTTAAAACGATGTCAAGACGCTTAAATATATCAGGTCAAAATCACCGTCGTGTCAAACGATGTCAAGACGCTTAAATATATCAGGTCAAAATCACCGTCGGAAAATCTTATTTCTAGGGCAAAATCTGCGGTCAACATTGTGCTCATTGCATCTCAGATTTTGTAAGATTTAAAAAGGCTGAATTAAAACTCCAGCTTTACTCCGACTTTATCTGCGATCTGTTGAAGCCACTTTTCGTGACGGTCAACCCTATGCGTAATTACGACATACTCTTTATGCATATCTTCAACGGCTTTCGCCAATTTATCGACCGAAACGGATAACGCCTGAATACTTTCTTTCAAAGCTGAAACCTCTTCTTTAATTTCCTGAACATCTTCTTTCGTCGCTACAACATTTATTATTTTCTGAATATCTTGATCAGTAAGCATATATTTGCATTATAAGCCGGGCATGAAATTTGTAAAGCAATCATCCGTAAATTATTATAGTAGTATATCATGACAGGAGGAATAGTTGAGATTGCGATCGTTATTGTTATAGCAGCCCTTCTCGGCATACTTGCGGCGATTCTGCGGCAACCCTTGGTGCTTGCATATCTCGCAACGGGTGCCGTGATCGGATACTTCGGATTTTTGAATGTTACGGACAAGGAGTTTTTCCGTGTGTTCTCCGACCTCGGCATCATGTTCCTTCTTTTTCTTGTCGGCCTTGAGATTAATTACACGTCGCTCCGGCTTGTAGGAAAAACATCGCTCATTATAGGCTTGGGGCAGATTATTTTTACCTCGCTTATCGGATTCGGCATTGCGACCCTTCTTGGCTTTGAGATGCTTCCCGCACTATACATTGCTGTCGCCCTCACATTCTCAAGCACTATTATCGTCATTAAAATCCTCTCCGACAAAAAAGACTTAAACAGCTTATACGGGAAAATCAGCATCGGATTTCTGCTCGTACAGGACTTTGTCGCAATCCTTATTCTTATCATGCTTGCGGGGATACAAAACGGGGGAGAATTCCACGCGACCTCTCTTCTTGTAACAATCGCTGAAGGCCTTGGGCTCTTCCTTATCATGCTCTGGCTCGGAAGAAAGATCATGCCGAAGATTTTTGACATTATTGCGCACTCCCAAGAACTGCTTTTTGTGGCAAGCCTTGCGTGGGTATTGTTCATTGTCGCGATTGTCTCAAAAATTGGATTCTCAATTGAGATAGGCGGGTTCTTAGCCGGACTCGCGCTCGCAAATTCTTCAGAACATTTCCAAATCGCAAACCGCATCAAATCGCTCCGCGATTTTTTTATTCTTATCTTTTTTGTCATCTTGGGATCGTCGCTGGCGCTTGCAAACTTCGGCGGATTGTCAACAACAATCATTATACTTTCCGTCTTCGTGCTTATCGGTAACCCGCTAATCGTTATGATCCTTATGGGCATAATGGGATATCGCGCGCGAACAAGTTTTTTTGCGGGCGTGACGGTCGCTCAAATTTCCGAATTCAGCTTGATCTTAGCTGCCCTCGGCCTTAAAACCGGACATATCAGGGAAAGTGACGCCGCAGTCATCACGGCGGTCGGAATCATTACCATCACGCTTTCGTCATATCTCATGATACATGCCGAACGCATCTTCCACGCATTCAAAAAATACCTTTCCTTTTTTGAACGGAAACATCACGCGAGAGAACAATCATTCGCATCTTCCCCAAAATCAATCGTGCTTATCGGATTCCACCGGACGGGCGCGAGCATTGCCTCAGAACTTCCGAAAGACGACTTGCTTGTTGTCGATTTTGACCCGAATATCATCCATGCCCTTCAAAAACATTCAATTGCCCATGTATTTGGCGACATGAACGACACTTCAATTCTTGACGAATCAAAAATCAAAAAAGCGAAATTGATTATCTCAACAAATCCGGAGCTTGATGACAACATCATGCTATTGAGCTATTTGGGCGCGACACGAAAACGCTTAAATACAATTATCGTTCGCGCGCGCACCGATAATGAGGCGCGGATTTTATACCAGAAAGGAGCGGACTATGTCATCATCCCGCATTTTACAACGGGGCAATACATAGGAAAGATTATTGCGCAAGGATTCAAAAAGAGCGCTTTTCGCGCTCTCCAAAAAAAAGATATCTCGCTTCTTGAACGCAGAGACTCGCTACTCTCCTGACGATATATCGCGCGCATGCTTGATGCATGTTCGTGCCGCAGGGTTGGCTTCAAGCCGTGCTTCAGGAATATCTTCTCCGTCTATGTCGCATTTTCCGAAAACGCCTCTCTTTATCCTGTCTAATCCAGCCATCACTTCTTTCAGACGCGCCTCAAGCTGATATTCAATGCCGACCTCATTATCAAGTTCTTCAAACGTATCTGACAGCTCGTTCGCATCAGAGATCATGGGATTTAAGTCGGGCGTTTTAGGATTCCATTCGCCGGGGACATCGGCATCGGGTGAAGCTATTTTTTTTAGCTGGCCCTCAAGCCGTACGCGTTCCTCTTCAAGCTTTGTACGAAAATGGCCTATATTCATTACCATAATCATACATTATTTCTCTGCTTTATTCAATAATGAGAAACTGGATGCGGCAGGAGAAATATGCTATAGATACATGTAATGAATAGCGCACTCTCATCAATAAAAACACTCGTGGAAGAAAATGACACGTTCGCAATTGCGACATTGCCGGGCGCTTGCGTATCCGCGCTTTTTGCCAGGGAAGCGCTTCGGGATATCCTAAGGATCCAAAAGAAAAAACTTATCATATTTCCCGACCTGCCTGAAAAACTTAAAAATGGCTGGAACGATATTCTTCCGCCGCCCACGCCCTCCATTACGCCGAAAGTGAAAATAAGCATCCCGAAAGAGAAATCAGAAGAGGTCGCATACCATGAAGAAGAAACAGAAGCGGCTTTTGTCGTAACCCCGAAAGGGGGACTGACGCTCGGGGACGTCCGTGTCGCATTCCAGAAGCCGGAGGTAGATGCCGCATTCCTTTTTTTTAACGATGCGCATCCGTTCTTCCGACAACTCCAGGAATACATTATACTTCCGCAGAAAGATAAAATGGCTTTTTTCGGAGAAAAAAGCCATACCTATGCGGAAAAAATATATACCCTTGCGCATGACATGCGCGCAACTGATACCGCATGCTGGCCGACGCTCTTATATCTCTCATTAGCGGGCGAAACAGAACAATTCGCAATATCGGTAACTCCGAATGTTTTTTCCATTGCAGGGAAGCTTCTTGAAAAAGGCGCGGACAATACGCATCTGCCCCGCCTGCAAGAGCAAGAACGGCGAATCTCCCACGCAAATCTTTTAGGCAGAGCCCTTGCGCGCACGCAGATCGATGAGGAGCGAAATACTTCTTGGACATTTCTTGCGCAAAAAGATTTCCTCCGCTCGCAGATAGCGCCTGAAGAAAAAGAATCCGCCACTTCCGTAATCCTCCCCCAAATCCGTTCCCGTATTCCTAATGTCTCAACATCATTCATGCTGTGGGAGAAAACTCCACATATCCACTTCTGTGCATGGTCCAAAAATCCATCGGTGATCGCGCGAATCGCAACACTTCCGGATGTCCAAACCAACGAACAGATATGTACGGGCGGCGGATTTGAAAATTTTACCCAGGCAGAACTGCGACTCCGTCAGCTCTCTCAAGAACCAATAGTCTAAAAAAGATTGCTCCCGGAGAAATGCGTTCGTGGGGCAAAATACGGTACAATGGAATAATGGCAGAAGAAACACAGGAAGATTATAAAAAACATCTTGAAGAATTCCGGCTTAAAGAAGCTGAAGACCTGACACGAATACTCTCGCAAAAATACAATCTTTCGTATGTTGATCTTTCGGGCATTACGATAGAGCTTGACGGGCTCCGCATCCTTGAAGAAAGCGAAGCGAGAAGAGGACAGATGGCCATCTTCCAAAAGATCGGCAAGAAGCTCCGCATCGCGATCCGAAGCCCGAATCTGGACACAACAAAAGATATTCTTGAGGGACTGAAACGGCAAGGATATTCCTATGATCTTTTTATGACATCGGAGCACAGTCTAGAGCATGCCTGGTCGCGCTACGCCGAAGTTCCGGAATTTATTGAAACGCGCAGGGGCTTTATTGATATTTCCGTAGAACGCCTCCAGGAATTCTCAGAAAAATTAGAAAGCATCGAAAATTTGCGGACGATGCTTCGCCCTTTTGTGGATACCAGCCAGCAGCGTAAGATTTCGGAGATCTTAGAAATGATACTCGCAGGTGCTTTGAAGCTCAAAGCATCAGATGTCCACGCAGAACCGCAAGAAAAAAATGTGAAGGTAAGAATGCGTCTTGACGGCATTCTCCAGGACGTTATGATTATCCCCCAAAATGTCTACCGCCTCTTCCTTTCGCGAGTAAAACTCGTCTCCGAGCTTAAACTTAATATTCACGGAAAAGCCCAGGACGGCCGTTTTACCATCCGTCCAGAAGAAGGAGCAGACATTGAAGTGCGCACATCCATTCTTCCGGGCGAATACGGCGAATCAATTGTACTCCGCATCTTAAACCCCGAAACAATATCGCTTAAGATCGCAAATCTCGGCATGAGTGATCTTATAGAGGATATCGTAACGAAAGCCCTCAAAAAGCCGAATGGCATGATACTTACAACCGGACCCACAGGATCCGGGAAAACTACGACGCTCTATGCTTTTGTAAAACGCATAAATACTACCGGCATAAAAATAATCACAATTGAAGACCCGATAGAATATCATCTTCCGGGAGTCAATCAAACGCAAATAGATGCCGGAAAAGGATATTCATTCTCTATAGGATTGCGCTCAATACTCCGCCAGTCTCCCGACGTTATATTGGTAGGCGAGATTAGGGACCTCGAGACCGCAAATACAGCAATGCATGCGGCATTGACGGGCCATTTAGTATTTTCTACCCTGCATACAAACGATGCGGCAGGCACCATTCCGCGCCTTATTGACCTTGGCGTAAAGCCGTCAATCATCGCGCCCGCAATCAATCTCTCTATGGCGCAACGGCTTGTGCGTCAATTATGCGAAGCATGCAAGAAAAAAACGGAACCGACAGAAAAAGAACGCGCGCGCATACAAGAAGTACTATCCTCTTTGCCGAAAAACGCCGCATTTCCGAAAGCGAAAATAAAAGAAATGTTTATCTATAAGCCGCAGGGATGCAATGTATGCAATAACACGGGCTATGCGGGGCGTATCGGCATTTTCGAAGTGCTTATCATTGATGACGACGTAGAAGCGCTTATTCTTCGTACGCCGTCGCATAAACAATTAAAAGATGAAATGAGAAGGCAAGAGATTCCCACGCTTCTTCAGGATGGTATAGTAAAAGTATTAAAAGGGATAACGTCCCTTGAAGAGGTGGAGCGAGTCGCGGGGACAAAATAAAAACCCCGTAGTCTCTAGGCAATACTCGAATGATCGAGTAAAGGGTGGATTACCAAGGAACGCTTCAGCCGGAGCCACGACGCCCTTCGCCATACACCGAAAAATGAAATAAATTCAATTGCCTAGAGGCTACGAGATTTAATGTAAAATGAATTTCGCAACTATTGTAGCAAAATTTTATACATTTGTCAACCCATTCCTATGGTCGTAGAACCAAACGAAAAAAACGAGGATAGGTCGATTGATGCGGCATTACGTCCCGCGTATTGGGACGAATATATCGGACAGACGGCAGTTAAAGAGAATATCGCATTATTGATAAAAGCCGCGCGCGAACGCGGAGAACCTATTGAGCATCTCTTTTTTCACGGACCGCCGGGACTCGGGAAAACAACACTCGCATATCTTATCGCCCGGGAAATGAATACGCAAATCAAGACAACATCAGGGCCTGCTATCGAACGAATAGGGGATCTTGCTTCCCTGCTTACGAATTTATCATCGGGCGAAATTCTTTTTATTGACGAAGTCCATCGTTTGAATAAAGCCGTGGAAGAAGTTCTCTATCCCGCTCTTGAAAACAGAACCATCGACATTATTATAGGAAAAGGGCCCGGTGCGCGCTCAATCCAGCTTGAACTTCCGCCGTTTACGCTCGTTGCGGCGACGACACGAATATCTCTTTTATCATCACCTCTGCGTTCGCGTTTCTCTGGAGGGACATTCCGGCTTGATTACTACACCACAGAGGAAATTGAAAAAATTCTTGCGCGTTCATCGACAATCCTTGGCGTTACGCTTAATAAAGAGGCGGGATCAATTATTGCCGCGCGAAGCAGGGCAACGCCCCGAGTTGCGAATCGCCTTTTGAAGCGATGCCGCGATTACGCCCAAGTTCATAAATTTGCAAAAATTACAAGAGAGGTGGCGGAAAAAACGCTTACCCTTCTCGGAGTGGACGAATGCGGCCTTGAAGAGGCGGACCGAAGAATTCTTCATATCCTTATTCATAAATTCGGGGGAGGGCCTGTTGGACTCCAAACCTTGGCCTCCGCCGCGTCAGAAGAGAACGCGACCATTGAAGAGGTGTATGAACCGTATTTGCTGCGCCTTGGATTTCTTGAGCGGACTCCGCGAGGCAGAGTTGCAACAGAGGCCGCCTGGACCCATATTAAAAAAATGCCTCCCCAGAAAAAATTAGTATAATGCTATGAATATTTTTATCATTATCCACGCGTTGCTGCTCATTTGTATAATCGGATTTACGGCCCTTCTTTTCCATTACAAGCGCGAATATTCGTATCGGAAAGAGCATCATCAATGGGTCATGATAGTGTTTATGGTCATTATCACGCTTCTTATGCTTCTTTCCACCGTTCTTTTTTTCCAAATTCCGTGGCACGACATTAGGCAACTTCTATTATGATTGCGCTCCATCCAAATGAGACAATCATCCGCGCAGCGCACCGCCACTGGATTGTGATTTCCGGAGGAATGACAATTGTGGCGCTCTTGCTTCTCATTCCTTCCATAGGGCTTCTCATAATGCCGCTTCTTCCGTTCCCTCCCGAGCTCATCTCTCTTTTATATTATTTCTTTTCTTTATATGCCCTCATTGTTGCGGTTTTGGCATTCGGTATGTGGATGGACTATTACCTGGATATTTGGATTATCACGAACAGACGCATTATTGATGTTGAACATAAGGGGCTTTTTTATCGGGAAGTATCAGAATTCATGCTTGATCGCGTGCAGGACGTAACGATTGAGAAACAAAATTTTCTTTCTCTCATGTTAGGATATGGGAACATTCGAGTGCATACCGCGGGAGAACAATCATTTGAAGCGCGCGATCTCCCTCGCGTAAAAGAAATAAAAGATATTATTATGAGCCAAAAGACGATTACTTAGAACGAAATCCTGCATTGGGTTTATGACATGATATAATATCAAGAGCATTATGAGCAAAGAAGAATACAAACCATTCGGCATTGGCATGAACCCTGAGAACATGCCGAAAACACCAGAGGAAATAGAAAAATTTTGGAATTTAATGAAACCATTATTTGAGTCCTTTAAGGTCCCTGATGGGGAGGCGAAGACAAAAAACGCGATTGCGGAAGCAAAAAAACGTGGATTTAGGCCCGGCACAAAAGCGAAACTAACGCACGAGAATGAGGTTGGGGAAGTGATAGGATACAACGAAACTGCTGACGGGCCGTATCCCGGAAGCCGCTATCCCATATTGATAAAATTTAAAAGAGGAACATACGAATACGACTTAGATCAGCTTGAACTAATCAAAGAAAAATAAATCGATAAAAATCGATTGCGCCCAAAAGAAAACTCAAAAAATAACCCAAAAAAAGAATACTTCAAAACTTTAAATTATTGAAGTGAAAACAGTTCTCTCCGTATCTCAATATTCTCACACTGTTGAATTTTTATCACCCTCCTCCCCCGCCTAAAAATTTCCAACGTTCTCTTCCTGCATATGGCGGCATTGCGAATAAACACACTATTTTATTAATCGCGCGGTATAATTCGCCCGGCTTTTTTCTATCAAGATGCACAAATGCCACTTCAAATCCTGATCCGCCTCGATCAAGACGTTCTTTTATAGTACCGATTGTCGCCTCGCTCACTTTTAATGTTTTGCTGATAACGCGAAATGGATATGTCCGTTTCAACATAATGACAATAGCAAGCCGTTTTGCAAGCATAATTTTTTCGGTCGGCGTTAAAAGATCGCTGAGAAAATTCTCAATATCTTTTTTATCTTTCGTTTCAGCAAAAATATCGCGTAGTTCTTTCGATATCTCATCAAATACCGCTTTCTCTAATTTATATTTTGAAACCTTCGGCATATTGAAGTACTTTAATACTTTAAAGTATTGTAGTAAAAAGAAATTGCTAGGCTTAGAGATAAAACCAATCGACCGCACAACACTAAAAAGAAAAAGCCCGGTTGGGCCTTTTTCTTTTTAAAGAACTTATATGCGTGCGAACCCGCTTGTCAGGTCATCGCTCTCGTGGGCATATTCCACGTCTCTGCCATGTCAGAGCACTTCATTTTCTTCCGATCTTTATCAAAAAGTCAAGTAAAATTGCCAAAAATGGCTTTAAATAATGTTTTTATAAAATAATTGACTCATAAAAATATACACTCTATACTATTAAAATGAGAAAAAGGGCTCAAAAACAACAAAAGCATACAAATACATACTATATAATTTATGAACGGGATGGACAAAAAGGATACATTGCTTCTGCGCCTGCTATTCCCGGCTGTGTCGTATATGGAAAAACTATTAAAGAAGCACATACGAATATCCGCCATGCGATTCAAGAATCCCTTGAAGTAATTCATGATTTCCACAAAAAACTCCCGAAAGAAACCGTACAGCAAAACATGATAAAGAAGTTTTCGTTTGTTTCGACGCAGGAGTATGTCAAAACTTAAACCGATCCGCTATGATGAATTCGCGCGAAAACTCAGACGGGCGGGATATATTCCTATCAGGAAAAACAGGCATCTCATCTATTTTCATCAATTAAAACAAATTACTATACCTCTCCCGCATAAACATCCGCGAGATATTCCGATTGGCCTTTTGCGCAAACTTATAAAAGAAATGCGCATCTCTATCGAAGAATTTAATCGTCTCTAAATGTAAAAATTTCAATCACTCATAACTCAATAACAAATAACTCATAACTATTCCATGTCCGGCCACTCCAAATGGGCACAAATTAAGCATAAAAAGGCGGCGACTGATGCGCATAAAAGCAAGATCTACGGGAAGATCGCGCGGATGATTTCGGTTGCTGTACGAGAGAGAGGAACAGATCCCGTATTAAATTCTGCGCTTCGCGTTGCGGTCGAAAAAGCGAAAGAGGCGAACATGCCTTCTGATAATATAGAGCGCGCAATTAAAAAGGCGTCGGGGGGAGAAAAGGAAGCGCTTCAGGAACTTTTATTCGAAGCGTACGGACCGGGAGGGGCGGCTATTATAATCACCGCGATCACCGATAATTCAAACAGGACTACAAGCGAAATAAAACATGTATTAAGCAAACATGATGCGAAGCTTGCTGGACAGGGAGCGGCAAAATTCCTTTTTACAAAGACGGAGCATGGATGGGAAGCACAAACAATGCTTCCGGTAGGGAAGGATGATGAAAAAAAACTATTACGGCTCTTTGACGAGCTTGATGAACGCGAGGATGTACAGGAAATATACTCAAATGTTGATTTCTCTAAGGAATAAAAGATGAATGGGTTATTCCAAAAATATTCATTTATTTAATTCAAAAGTCAAAAATCAAAATGTAAAATTACAATTCAAAATTCAAAATTTTTAATTTTACATTGTCATTTTACATTTTACGCTTTGCATTTTACATTGAAACTCCGGCTATCTTCTAAAAACGACTCTTCATTATTTTTCATGAATACACTTAAAAAACCAAAAAAGGTCCTTGGGATCGATCCCGGCTACGCTCGATGCGGATGGGCTGTTGTGGAACATATAAATGGGAAAGACGTATTGGCAGAAGCGGGATGTTTTGAAACCGACTCAACAAAATCGTATCAAGAACGGATAAATGCAGTCGGCGCTCATATAAAAAATGTATTAGACACGCACAAGCCCGATGCGCTTGCACTTGAAAAGCTATTTTTCGCAACCAATCAAAAAACCGCGATGCGCATTGCAGAAGTCCGAGGGATGATTATGCATATCGCAGGAACTCGCCCAATACAGGAATTTACTCCACCCCAAATCAAACTCGCCGTTTGCGGCTACGGTAAAGCAGACAAAAAACAGGTGCAGAAAATGACAATGCTCTTATTGGGCTTGAAAGAAATCCCCACGCCCGACGATAAAGCAGACGCAATCGCTGTTGCGCTTGCTGGAGTCCATACATTACATATA
>JACQLG010000059.1 GCA_016204155.1 Candidatus Niyogiibacteriota bacterium
ACTATTATATACATATATAATAATATCAAAAACACATGTTCAGCGTTCATTCTCAATTCAGGCCGACGGGCGATCAGCCGCAGGCGATAGAAAAACTTTCAGAAAATCTTACGAAAGGCGTCGACCGACAGACGCTTGTCGGTGTAACAGGTTCGGGGAAAACCGCGACAATGGCGTGGGTGATTGAAAAGGCGCAACGGCCTGCGCTCATAATTTCGCATAATAAGACATTAGCAAGCCAGCTCTACCAGGAATTCAAAGAGTTTTTCCCAAACAGTTCTGTCCACTACTTCGTTTCTTATTATGATTATTACCAGCCCGAAGCATATCTGCCGGTTACTGACACCTATATAGAGAAGGACGCAAAAATAAACGATTTTATTGATCAATTGCGGCATGCCGCGACTCAAGCGGCATTAACGCGCCGCGACTTTGTGATAGTCGCGTCAGTTTCCTGTATATATGGCATCGGAGATCCGATCTCCTACGAGAAATTGGCTCTTACCATAAAAAGGGGCGAGAAACTTCCGCGCCAAAAATTATTCTTACATCTTGCTTCAATGCAGTATGAACGAAACGACTATGAGCGCAAGCATGGGACATTCCGCGTGAAAGGGGAGACAGTAGAAATTATTTCTCCTGATGGCGAAACAGTAACGGTAATAGAATTCTTTGGCAATATCGTAGATTCCATAAAAGAATCCAATTTTGTCAAAAGTGTCAAAAGTCGGACTTTTGACATTGGGGAGAAGAAGATTTTTCCCGCGAAGCATTTTGTAACTGAGCAGGAAAAAATTGATGCTGCGATAGGAAATATCAGCGTAGAACTTCAAGAGCGTTTAAAAAAGTTAAAAAAAGATGGGAAAATTTTAGAAGCAGAACGGTTAAGACAGCGTACGCATTTTGACATGGAGATGCTTAGTAAAACCGGATACGTGAACGGCATTGAAAATTATTCGCGGCATTTGTCTTTCAGGAAAGAAGGGAGTCCGCCCTACACGTTATTGGATTATTTGCCGGAGGATGCGGTTATTTTTATTGATGAATCGCATATGACGGTCCCGCAGATGAGAGGAATGTATGAAGGAGATCGATCGCGAAAACAGACGCTTGTTGATTACGGATTTCGCCTGCCTTCAGCACTTGATAACAGGCCGCTCCGTTTTGAAGAGTTTGACGCAAAGGCGAGGCAAATAGTTTTTGTTTCGGCAACACCGGGCTCGCATGAAGAGAAGACAAGCAAGGCGACAGTAGAACAATTAGTACGTCCAACAGGACTTTTGGAACCAGAGGTTATGGTGCGCTCTGCGCAAACTCAAATTGAAGACGTAAAAAAAGAGATCAAAGAAAGCGTTTTAAAAAAAGAACGCGTACTGTTAGTCACGCTTACAAAGCGCTTGTCAGAAGATATCACCGAATATTTATTGGACCATGGGATCCGCGCAGAATACCTGCATTCTGAAATCAAAACAATTGAGCGCGCAAAAATTTTAGAGAACCTTCGCAAGGGAAATTTTGACGTGCTTGTCGGCATTAACTTATTGCGTGAAGGATTGGATCTGCCTGAAGTCGCGCTCATTTTGATATTGGACGCCGATAAAGAAGGATTTTTGCGGAATAAAACTTCTTTAATCCAGACAATCGGCAGAGCTGCGCGTCATCCCAAAGGCCGTGCAATTCTCTACGCAGATGTCGTAACCGGATCAATGCAATCCGCGATTGACGAGACAAAGCGGCGCAGGAAAATCCAGGGAGAATATAATCAAAAGAACAATATTAAGCCTGTTGCAATCTCAAAACCTATTAGAAAACCATTTTGGCTTGAAGAAAAAAAGAAATTATCTGATGCGTTCCTGAAAGAAATCTATAGAGAATTTAAAAGTCCTGAAGCAATCAAAAAAGAATTGGAGCGTCAGATGTTTGATGCGGCAGACAATCTTCAGTTCGAGAAAGCGGCCGAGCTCCGCGATAGTATCCGATCTTTGTAGACATCTCCCCCATTTGCTTATAGAATAAATAGTAAAGATATCCAAGTCTTTAAGGTCGTGTTTTTTAATACAAATTTTTTATGAAGAAAAAAATATTTCTAGGAGCCATATGCGTTTTTGCTATTACTGGAGTTACCGTTTCTTTTAGTTTTGCCCAGACAACAAGCACCTCGTCACAGCAAGCGCTTATTAATCAATTAAAACAGCAGGTTGATGAACTACAGGCAAAAATAATCCAGTTGCAAGCGCAAATAAAGAATTTTGGGGAGGTGCGCCGCGAGATAACAACAGAAACGCGAGACATAAGAACTACTGTCCGTTTGTTCCGTCAGCTTCGTGAAGGTATGACGGGTGATGATATAAAGCAGGTCCAAGAGATTCTTGCAACCGATCCTTCTATTTATCCGCAAGGTCTTGTAACCGGATTTTTCGGGTCGCTTACCAAGAGCGCAGTTATGCGTTTCCAGCATCGTTTCGGAATTCAGCAAGTAGGAGAAGTAGGATCAACGACTCGTACAACGCTTGAAGAAATTATAAAGAGCGGCGCAGGACAATCGGGGAATGTTCCGCCGGGTCTTCTTACGAGTTTCAATGAGCGTATTTTTGCAACGTCAACGTCAGCGACATCAACGCCTGATAAAATCGTCGTATGCCATGTTCCGCCGGGAAATTCTGAAAACCGCCATACCATCCGCATATCTGAAGTTGCTTTTAATGCGCATCATTCAAACCATAATGATTTTCGGGGCTCATGCGATGAAAGTGAAGACGGAGGCGTTGGTGCCAATTCAAGGATTATCATTTGTCATATACCAGAAGGAAATCTTGATGCAAAACATACCATAGAAGTATCGTTGAAGGCCTTTAATGCATTCCATAAAGATCATGGCGATACGATTGGCGCCTGCAGTAGCGATTAATAATAAAAATTTTTTAACAAACAAATAATCCCGCCTGAAGGCGGGATTATTTGTTTTGAATTATGATGTGACGTATGTGGATAAGTTGTCGTGTATTTCACGGCAGTTTTTTTATATACTATATATACGCGTATGAACTTGGGAAAGAATCTTTTCGCTTTGATCGTTATTCTTCTTGCAGTAGGCATATTTGTTGCGCTCTATTTTTATACTGACGTGTTCAAGCGTGAAGAAACCGTTATTCCGGTTGCAGGAATTATAAGCGCAGAAGGAAAGATTATAAGCGTTTCTCCTGAAAACAATTCTTTTGTAGTTGAAATGAATCTTCCAACGCGACATGAAAACGGCGTTCCGTTCTATGAGATATTCCAGAGAACGGTTATTGTGACCGATAGCGCAAAAACCTATAACCCCGGAGGCATAATTTCGCATACAGTTTTTTTTACGGAAGCAGGAGTGGGGGACTCAGTATATATATCAGGGTATGATATATTGTCCGGGACAACGGTGGAGCCGACCGTTCTTATTATTGACGCGGATCAAATAGAGCAAGAAGAATAAATATGCAGAAATACATTATATCATCGCTCATTGTTGCGTCAGTTTTTGCAGGGATTTTCTTTTTCCATTCTTCTGCGCATGCTGCATGCACCGGCCCTGTGACTTTGTATCGTGATGGTTCTTACTTAGGGGCGGTTTCAGGATTCGGTCCGGGGGAGTATACTCTTTTCCAACTTTCTCAGGTATGCAATGTGCTTCAAAATAGCGCTTCTTCTATAAAGGTAGCTCCCGGATATCGCGCAATACTCTATGATCTTGATAATTTTAGCGGCGCATCGTTGGTAGTAACTTCTAATATAAGTTCTCTTTCTACTGTGGGATGGAATGATCGAGTGACTTCAATGCGCGTTGAATTAATAGCTCCGTCACCCCCTCCGCCGCCACCCCCACCGCCGCC
>JACQLG010000065.1 GCA_016204155.1 Candidatus Niyogiibacteriota bacterium
ATTTATATTTTCCGCCTTGAGTAAAGTCAGAAGAAGAAAAAGCGAATCCGGAAAATATGTTTATTAAATCTTTTATTTTTCCAACCCTCCACCCACCCGGAATTTCGCCGAGTTCGGAATCAATCATTTTCCCGCCGGATTTTTTGTATGGCTTGCCTTTGGTGTTTAGAAAGTTAAAACTCACAAACCACTCCTTAAAAATCGCTTGCGCGGTAGCTCCCAGGGTTTTGTTCTGTTCGCGCAGAAGTTCAATTTTGTTATCAAGCGACGAAAGCACCATCGCAATCGCGCGCTGTTCTGCTTCATCTTCGGGTATATTTACGCTCAATGAATATGCCATCTCCCTACTCAGTCCAGGAACGGCAGAATCAAAATTTAATTTATCCAGACCTAAAGTATTCAATAAATAATAAAAAAATCTAAAATCACACTTAATATCCTTTTTCGTTAAATAATAAACAGTATCAATCGGGAAAAAGGGTATCGGCGAGTAATAGATAGAACCAACAGTCCCTTTTCTTCCAACTATGTATCCCGGCTCGTTTATCAATGCTTTGTCATGAAAGCCCGTAATTCCACTTGATCCGTAAACAGGAACTCGGCCACGCGCCCTGTTCTCTGTTTTTAACCCTTCTCCATAATTAAACACTGCTACATCTCTTAGCGTTGTTTCTTTCCATCCTTTTAGTTGTAGTGTGGCATTTGGCATATTTTTACTTCGCTTTTCCATCTCGCTTTGAAATTTGCTCTTTATCTTTATCCGGTAAGGTCCCGTAGAGCGCGTCTATTTCTTTTGGTTCTGTAATCATCTTCTCAGCAATGATATTTACAAGTCGAAAAAGCGTCTCGGCCGTCTGCGGCTGATCGTCAAGATTAATTTCCCCGGGATGCACTGCGTGATTGCCAATAACCCGTACGGTATCAAGCATTTTCTGCACCTTTTCAGGAAGACCATTTTCAACAAGCTTGGCAATATCATCGTTTAAATTTTTACCCGTGCCACCAATAGAAGTACAGAGTTTCTGTATAGCGAGACGAAGAAGTGCTGCAGCGGCACGAGGTGATTTCTGCACAATCTGTGCCGCTTCGTCGTAATCGCGCCGCACTTCGGTTGGCAGATCATTACTTGGTTTTTCAATCCGCGTCGTTACCGGATATATCATTTCGCCATACCACCAAGCCGAATAGCCATTGCAACGCGTACATTTTGCCGTGCGAAAACCCGCAATATACTCATTATTGTTGTGCCGATGCTCTGACCAACTCTGTTTCGAGTAGGCATTGCATAACGGACAATTAAATGCATCACCGTTCAAATATGGGGGTGTGTATGGTATTTCGCTCATAGTTTGAAACCAACATTTTTAAGCTGTTTTTTTACTTCCTCATCAAACTTTTTTTCCTCTGCCATCTGCTCGGAAAGTTTTTTAGTTAGTCCAGCCATTTTTTCTTCAAATGGAATCCCACCGTCTTCTTCCTCCTTAAAGCCGACATACCGGCCGGGCGTGAGAACAAAATTGTATTTGGCGAGTTCTTTAAGCGTTGCTGATTTACAAAAACCTTTTACATCCTCGTAAGAACCGCCTTTATTGCGCCAGTTGTGGTAAGTACCAGCGATTTTTTGTATATCCCCACTAGAAAACTCGCGATGAGTACGATCCGCCATGTAGCCAATTTCCGAAGCGTCAATAAATAGAATTTCGCCTTCGCGCTTGCGGTCGCCATTGCCGGATTTTTTTCGGGAGATAAACCAAAGACACGCCGGAATACCAGTGTTATAGAAAAGCTGCTTTGGCAAAGCTACGATGCAATCAATAAGATCGTTTTCAATTAACGCTTTTCTAATTTCGCTTTCGTTGTTAGTTTGACTGGAAAGCGAGCCATTCGCCAATACGCATGCCATTATGCCCTTGGGCGAAAGGTGATAAATCATATGCTCGAGCCACGCAAAATTGGCATTTGAAGCCGGAGGTAGGCCGTATTTCCAGCGCGGATCATCTTTGAGAAGTTGCCCAGACCAGTCGCTGTCATTAAATGGCGGGTTGGCGAGAATAAAATCCGCTTTAAGGTCTTTATGCAAATCATTGAGAAACGATCCTTCGGTGTTCCACTTAACTTGAGAACCATCAATGCCGCGAATGGCAAGATTCATCCTGCAAAGACGGTAAGTGGTCTGGTTAGATTCCTGGCCATATATAGCGATACTATCGCGCCTGCCTTGATGTTCGCGCACGAATTTATCGCTCATTACAAACATGCCTCCGGAACCGCAACAGGGATCATAAACGCGGCCCTTGAACGGCTCAATCATTTCTACCATCAAACGCACGATACTTTTGGGTGTATAGAACTGGCCGCCTTTTTTACCTTCGGCATTGGCAAACTCACCAAGAAAATACTCATATACACGCCCTAAAAGGTCCTTGCTTTTCGTGCCCTCATCCTTTAGCGAAATATTACCGATTAGATCAATAAGTCCTCCCAACGCTTGTTTATCTAAATTTGGGCGAGCATATACCTTCGGCAAAATACCTTTAAGAGCTGGGTTATCTTTTTCAATTAAATCCATAGCGGCGTCCAGATCTTCTCCGATGCTTGGATTTTTCGCGCATGACTGCAAAAATTCCCATCGCGCGTTCGGCGGAACATAAAAAACATTCTCCGCTTGGTACTCATCTTTATCTTCTGGATCGGCACCTTCATATTCACCTCTGCTAGCAACAAGCTTGTCATAAAGCTCCTTAAACGCATCGGATATGTACCGGAGAAAGATCAGGCCCAACACAACATGCTTGTATTCAGCTGCGTCAATATTTTTGCGCAGTTTATCGGCCATCTGAAATAATTGCCGTTCAAACGAATGGTTGTTATTTTTTTGATTTGCCATAGTTTATTTTCCCTACTTCGCCTTGTTTACCTTGAGCTTGTCGAATGGACCCGCCGGCGTGGAGTTTTGGCGAGGTAAACCAATCCTCCCTCCTTCGCGTAAAGCTGCGGATGGGCAAAGCAACAATTATTTCTTTCCGGCCTTTTTCCAATCCTCGACGATTATCTTTTTGCCGACTCTTTTTACTACCACTTTCTGCTTTTCGCGCCAATGGAGGTCGCGGAGGATGTCGGCGGGGAGAGTTAAACCAAGACTACGACCACTGCCCATGCGGGTTAGCTTTCGGATGTTTTGTTTTTTCTTGTGAGGCATGATCTTAAAAGGAAGTATGAAGCATGAAGTAGGAAGTAGGAAGTAAGGTTTGCTACGTAGCTTGCTACTGAGCATGCTCAGTAGCAGGAAGTTTAGTTCAATTATTACGTAAATTTTTTGATAAGACTAGCTATCTAACCTCTTAGCCACTCTGTTTGAGGAATACCAGACTGGCGGATGATACCCTTGAGGGTGCGGGGTTTTAATGATCTGGAGCCGTGCACGGGAATGCAGAC
>JACQLG010000066.1 GCA_016204155.1 Candidatus Niyogiibacteriota bacterium
ATAAGCCATTTGATAAGCGCGACAATGCCCGCGATTATCAAGACCCACCAAAGAATCATAAAAATCCAGCCAAAAAATCCAAATTCGGATCCAAAATTCATCATAGGATTATTGCTATTATACATCCACAGCGATTATAAACAAGTTGAGTCGTTTCATAATCCAATTTTACCAAGAATAAATTAAAATCCCAACTTCTCGTTGACGAAAATGACATGAACCTTTCTTCTCATAAAGACAGGCTCTCGCTCAAAGATAAGGAGCTTAGAAATTGCACTCCCGCCCATACCTGCATCTTTCATCCGCTTATCCTCAAGCGGAAGCACGTATTCTCGGACACGAGAGAGTGCCGCATCAAGATTCGGAGCTAATTTTTGCGTGCCGACAACGAATACAAGGTTCGGTGAGGTGAAAACAATATGCGGTAGCTGACTACCAGAATTTGAGACAATGATAAGTTGGCCTGTCTCTGCGACAGCATGAACACTTCCAAGGTAATAATCCGAGAGGACTGCTTGCTTACGAAGTATCGCTTGTTTTACGGGGTCTTTCTCTGCAAGAACTTCCTCATGCAGATTCTTCCAGCCGTGATTTCCTGATTTTAAATAGTCAACAAAGCCGATGTCCTCAAGTGTGCGCGAGGAGCCGTTCATTACGGAAGCCCCTTTCGGAATAAATGACTTCACTTTTTCAAGTGCTTCCATGCGATTATTAACTAAAATCGCCATGATACCGCGCTCTGCAAGAGCCTCAATGACTTTTTGGACTGCTTCCGTATTTGCCAATGTTTCGTAATTCATAAATGTATGATGAGCTTGAGATTTTATTATATTCTACCTCATATGGTTGTCAACAACAACATCAACGACTGACAAAAATAAACTTTTAATTTTAGGGTTGACGTCCTATTCTGAAAATGAAATAATATAATAAGTTGCTTTTTTACTTCAAGTATATTTAAAATTCTGAAGAGGGGGGAATAATTGTGAGAGAGAGAAAGAAAATGACTGCATCAACGAGAGGCCTATCGTCCTTAGCTGCCATGCTAAATAAAGAGAATTCACGACCGCATCATTTTCAAGGCATGAAACTTTCGTTGGACATTCTAAATGTTTTACCTCAACCTCGAAAAACTTTTGAGGAAATTGAGTACTTGGCGAATGATATCGCTCAGAAAAACCTCTATAATCCTTTGACTGTTGCTTGTTTTGGTCGAAGTAATTGTCAACGCTATCTCGAACTGATTAATCTTCTCTGGGGAGTTAACTTCTCTATCGAAGAGCTTATCAGCGTGACGGAAGACGGAGTAGAATTTTTCTACGTTCTTTTGGCTGGTGAACGAAGATATCGTTCCTGTCTATATATTCGAGATGTCGGCTGTGAGCGATGTCATGAAAAATTTGGTCCCAGTGGTTGTTATGAGCGACATTTTAGCGATTTAAAGGTTGATGTCCGATCTTGCATCGACATTTCTCCCTTAGAAGCTATTTTCATTCAGGCTTCAGAAAATATCCACATGAGAGTTCCCCCTCATGAAGAGGCAAAGTTTTATAATCAACTCTTTAAGCTTCTCAAGGAGATAAACCCCGAATATCATCTTTCAGAGTTCTCTCGCCAAGTAGGAAGATCGCCGGAGACAATAAGACAGGCTCTTCGATTCTGCGGGCTACCTCTTAAATATCAAGAATATATAGAAAAGGGAAAGATAGTTTGGGGGATAGGTGCGGAAATTGCCAAGCTCTATGCCCAAGGGAATTTAAATGAGAAAGACTTAGAATGGTGGATAATAAAAGTTGTGACCGGCAACTACAAAGTACCGGAATTTCGGAAAATGGTCAGTAAATTTCTTTTTGACCAAAATGCAGGCCAGACCTCATTTTTTGATCAAAAACAAGAAGAACAACTGCGTAGGCTTGATTTTCGCTTGGTAGTACAACGCTATTCCATTATTGCCATATATCATTCCATCTATTATTTGAATCGAGTGTTTGACTTGTTTGTCGAAGGAAAACTTGGCAAGAAAGATTCACCATTTTCTGAGAGGAGTCCGATCAGAATTTTTCGCAAACTGATTGAGCTGGAAGCAAAACTTCTTCCCCACCTTCGAAATCTTCTTCCTGAACGAGAAAACGAAAGAGCTCAAAAAGTGATCGAAGAGACCAAGGTAATTCTTTCTCGCCTCGAAGAGAAATTACCAAAAACAATATCCGAGTAAGGGGTGGCTGCTACATTCTTCTTGCAGACCACCCTTTTTATTTTTGGCAGATAAACAAAAAAGCGGAGTAATGGGAACTCCGCCATGTTGCGTTCTTATGCGATTATAGATTTTGACTTTGACTGCCTATCAATACTCAATCGCTCCAAATCTTCGAGCCATGAGTAATTATCGTCGACAAACGCTTGAATCTCTTTTACTTCTTGAGAATCCTCTGTAAGATGAGAAAATCTTCCCTGAAGTTTTAGATATTCCCACACAGGCAGTACCTTCTTTGGCCTGTATGTAATGCGGTATGCTCTGCCATGTTCGCACTCCATAAGAGGGAACGAATTCGTTTCCACTGCCGCTTTTGCGACAGAAATTCCTTCCGACGTCGGAAACTCCAGCGCTGGTGCGCAAGGATTTAATAGATGCAGAAAGGCGGACCCGCTCTCCTGCGCATGTACCGCGTTTTTGATTTTTGCTACCAAATCATCTAAAAGCGGCTTGCTCCCCGCGCACGCCGTCGCGTAATACGGAACGCTATGCGCGCATACGATTTCTGTCATATTTTTCGGAGTCACTTCATTTCCTTTAGGCGTTGTTACAGTGCGCGCTCCTTTCGGCGTAAGTCCCGATGCCTGACCTCCGGTATTAGAATAAACTTCGGTGTTATTGAGCATGAAAATTAATTTGTGATTTCTCTGTAGCGCTGCGGACACTGCGGCAAGGCCTATGTCAAAAGAACCATCGCCGGCCCACACGACCACTACAACATCTTCACGCCCACGTCTATCTTTAAAGACGCAACTTATGGCGCTTGCCATAGCAGCCGCTGAAGCGAACAGCTCAAGAATTTGAGTAAATTTATCCTGTCCTGCAAAATAAGGATACCTTCCCGAATTGATAGTCCAACACCCCGCTGGTGTTATGACAATAATTATTTTCCCAAGACTCGCAACGGTATTAAGTATGTATCGGAATGTTAATGCCGGCATACAACCCGCGCATGCGGCATGGACGCCCAACATTTTGCAATTTAAAATATCTACAAGGTCCTGTATTTTTGCCATTTATATCACCTTCCATCTTTTGTAATAAATTGCGCTCTGTCGTTTTGTTTCATATAAGCCGTCTCGCGAATCATGATTTTATATGTTTCGTCAGTTACATTTAATCCGCGAGTGCCCGCAGTAAAGCTGAAATGTTTCGCTTTAGGAAGAAAAAGTGAACGTATATCGGTAGCAAGCGGTCCATAGGGCGAACCGTAACTGAAGGATCGGTCAACTGCAATAATGTTCTCTGCGTCTTGCAAGATATCTTCCAGGACTTCTTTTGGAAAAGGCCGGTAGGTGTGAATCCTCACCACGGCTACTTGATCACTAACTAATTTTTTGGCCACTTCTGCCATAGTTCCAATGGCAATCAATGTATAGTCAGCTTTTGAAGGATTCCCCACAACATCAACCAACCCAATCTTTTGATATTCAAATAGACCTGAGAATTCATCGGCCTCTTTTTGAATATATTTTTCTGATTTCCTCATTGCCTCCAACACCGATTTATGGAAAAATGCATCTTGTTCGGGATCAGGAATCTGCGCCCAAATCCTTGGACGTTCAAGACGTATGCCGTAATCTAATGGGGGATTAAATGGAGGCAAAAATGTATCAACAATTTCCTGCCGCGGCAAAAGCACGCCCGACGCGTTGTGCGACAGTATAAGCCCGTCAAGGCAGATCATAGTCGGGAGCATCGTATGCTCGGCCACCTTATAAGCAAAAATTATATCAAACAGAATCTCTTGATGCCTACTTGCATAAAACTGTATGCAATAATCGCGGGCGATCATGCTGTCGGCATGATCCGTTTCAAGACTCCATGTTCCAGATGTTGGCGCTCTTCCTACAAGAGCAAATACAATAGGGTCTCTACCGCCGCATGCCCGCGGAAGCTGCTCAAAACCGCAGAACAAACCTTGAGAACTCGTAGCAGAAAACGATCGCTGAAGCGACATCGTTGCTCCAATCGCGAATGTAAACATGCTATGCTCGCTTTCAACATTAGTAAAACGTACACCGCTTCTTTCTCCGCATATTTTCACCAAAGAATGCATAAGTGTAGTTTGCGGAGTGATCGGGAACACTGGCACCTCAATGTCTCCTACATAAGACACACCCCACGCCGCAGCCTCATTTCCAGTTGCAAGTATTTTCTTGATGTATATTTCGCTATTTACTCTGTTCATTATCGTCCTCCTTATTACCAATATCCGTCAACAACGCAATTGCCTCTTCTTCGTTCACAGAGACCATACGAATCGCTTTCTTATAAGCCAGTGGGCATGCAGTCACGCATACACCGCAACCTTTACATAAATCCAAGTCAATGACCATTTTTTCCTCCTTAGGAAGCTTCGGAGCCGGCTCAACATCAATCGCCCCATCCATACAGCTAAGTAAGCAGAGCTTGCAAGCGGTACATATTTGAAAGTTAATAATCGGAATTGATGTCTTTGCGACGTCGAACTGCTTCGTATTGTAAAGAGAAATCGCAAACTCGCTTCTTATCGCCTTATCTTCTTCTTGGTCTTGCTCATCATTATTTTCACTCCTGTCAATTTCGGAAGGGAGCATCGTGACGACTACCGATCCTTCATATCCTCGCCGCACCGCATTACAGTTCGGCTCTATCAAGTACGGCTTTTTTTCAAACTGCGCTCGCACAGCTGCGCATAAAGCATCGAGGCTGATATGTATATTCAGAATTTCCAGTCCTTTTATTATAGCGCCCAACGTAGCGGTGTTGCCCATTAGACGGCCGTCTTTACTCAACAGATTTAACTCAATTGCAATTTGAATGGTAGAAACGGAAACAGCAGTAAACCGTTTACTGATTTTCGGCAGTGGAGTGATAGTCGCATTCACCAACACGCCGTCTTCTTTTAATAACTCTGCGAGTTTATTTTTTGGGAGCGGCGCAAACAACACAAGAATGTCAGCTGGATGCAAAATACGATTAAAATCAAAAATTGTGCTGTTTGAGATCCGTGTGTAATTTTCCGTAGAGGCGCCTCTTTGTTCCGCTTTAAAAGATGCGAAGGTTTGTACTTCCAAACCCTCCAAAAGCACGGCTTCTGCCAATATTTCTCCGGCAGATTTTAATCCTTGGCCGCCTTCGCCTTTAAAAACAATCTCTAAAGAAACGCTTTTCTTTTCGTTCTTCATCTCCATTTTTCCCCTCTTTTGTCAATTTTCTCCTCTACTTATATCATATTTTTTGTAAATTGTACAGATGAACAACGTACCCCCGGTGGATATGTTTAGAACTGTGGAATTGGTAAAAATAAAGCAGGAATTAAAAATAATTCCTGCATGTGTTTACATTAACCTTAATCGTTGTCACCGCCATAATCGCAACAGATATTTTCACTTGGATTAACGTCTCGAGGCAATTCTATAACATATTGCCGTTTAAGTGTTTTCCAACCACAGTCATGACATAACCAATGATCACAAAGATATTCAATATTCTGGCTATAACAAACAGGACAAACTGGTCCTTCTCGTTGCGCCGATGATTTTGGCAGAGTAATAAAAAGATGCCAATGCGTAATTTGTTGGATAATCTGATACTCCGCGCCGCACTGCGGACAGCTAAGCACTTGGCCGGCGCTAATTAACCTAGGTCCGTACTCATAATGTCCACAGACACAAGTTATTTCAAACTTACCCTCTGGAATTTTGCCCATAAATCTAAGGCCGATATTCTTCATTTCTTTTTTCCTCCGTTATATAGAATATAGAAAATTCTCCATTCAAAAAAAGAATAGCATATAAATATGCTTGTATCAAGAGGATGGGGCTCTATGACCTCTTTCGTTGGAAACGTTTCTTTGCCGCCTTTTGTTCAAGCATAAGCCGTTTGATTTCAAGTCTCTTTTTGGTTTTATGCGAGTGTTTTGATTTTTTGTGAGGCTTAAGCCCCGTAGCTCTTTTTGCCATATAAATTACGCCGCTTATTTATCTGGAAAACATTGTTTGCAAAGATCGTAGTTTTGCGAACCGGGCGATCCCACATACGAGCAGCTTGGCGTCGATTCAAATTGCGGACAGTACTGTGTGTAGTCAAACTGCTGCACAGGAGATTCCTGATCAGGCGGCTGTGTGTATTGCGGCGTTCCGCCTCCATCGCCTCTCTCTTGCCCATCCTGTGCTTTTGCGCAGGCAGTAATCTTTGCAGTCATCTCCGCTTCAAGCGAAGGGTCTAATGTGCCCTCTCCTTCTTCTCCTTCGGGTTTCCCACCGTACTTGCCGAGACAGACGGACATCTCGGAACAATCCTTGGCAAGACAGGTACGGATATCTTCGACAACACAAGCGTTAAGTTTCGTGCTTATTTTGTCTTTCCAAGATGGATCAATATCTATCGGCTCTTCCCCAATAGGATCATCTGACTGCTTTTGAAATTTTTGAATGCAGGTATTCATTTCAGAACAGCCGAGAGCAAAACATTGGTCAAGTTTCTTTCCAAGTTTTTCTTCCATACATTCAGCGATCTTTTTCTGGAATACTGATGCGTCCCCGCACGCTACTTGGCCGGATTTGATTTTGTCAATAAAATCATCTCCGAGTTCCGAATTCAGACAAGCAAGCGCATCCGGATCGTCGGTAAATGTCGTAAGTTGTTGGTCAGCATAACGATTTGTACAATCACGCGCGTTCCTGATCTTCGCCATCATTTCTTCCAACTCCTCAAGCCTAAACGGCATTTGACCCTTCAGCAATTTTTCTAAAACCTCATGTCCAAGATTCTCATCAAGGCATTGCCGTATTTTAGGAGTTGTAATCGCATAACAGGCCTGAAAATCGGAGTAAGCACCGATCTGCGTGGCCTCTTCGGCATTCATAAGACCCATCTCTACCGCAAACGCAAAACAGGTCTGACGGTTTTCTTCCTGGTTGCAAAAAGCCGCGCATTTCATTTGCGCCTCTTCGGGGTTATTTAACCCACGCGCGCAATCGCCGGGAGATTTACCGGCCGCTTTTTTTATCAACTCCGCCTCTCTCGCGCTCAT
Source organism: Candidatus Niyogiibacteriota bacterium (assembly GCA_016204155.1). Classification (GTDB taxonomy): domain Bacteria; phylum Patescibacteriota; class Minisyncoccia; order 1-14-0-10-42-19; family 1-14-0-10-42-19; genus 1-14-0-10-46-36. The sequence goes on from JACQLG010000066.1 coordinate 7,275, forward strand.
GAGGCCGAGTTTTTCGGCAAAATTGATGCATTCATCAACATGGTCCGGATATCCGCAGTATGCCTCGCACTCTGCTTTTGACTTACAACCGCCCGGGGTCTCACCGCTCTTTAAAAACGGTGCAACTTTCCTTGCTTCGGCAAGATCCTCTCCTGAAATAAATCCGGCTTTTTCAGCAAAATCCAAACACTCGTCAATATGAGCCGGATTCTCGCAGTAGGCAAGACAGTTTTCTTTTCCGGTGCAGTTGCCGGGAAGCGTAGCGCCAGATTTAAGGGCTGAAGCAATATTCTTTAGTTCGGCAAGTTCGTCTTCTGGTAGAAGGTCGTATTGTTCCACGAACAAAACACATTCCTGAATATGGGCGATGTTCTCGCAGTAAGCAACACATGTTTTCTCGTCCCTGCATCCGCCCGGTCCGCCATCCGCGGCAACATCTGCGAATTTTTCTCCTCGCGCAATTACATCTGCAGGAAGAAGATTATGTTTTTCGGCAAAAGCAAGACACGCGCGAATAATGTCTGAATTGCCGCGCTGTTCACAATAGGTCCTACATTCGCCTTCACTATTGCAATCGCCCAGTTCTGCGACAGGAAAAATAATATCCTGCGGTGAAGTCGCTCTGGTCACGAAAGCAAATGAAATAAGGAGCGCGGCAACGATAATTATGCTTGATACAAATAAATGATGGAAATTCTGATTCATAATTCTATTCAAAAGGGTTTCTATAGACATCTTTAAGGGGATTGGTTTCGGTTTCCTCAAATGGATTTGTCGGAGGAAGTTCACCCTCTAAAGGATTCTGCGTTTTCCCAAGAATTTGCCCGCCAAGCGTATCTCTTGCCTCGGCTGGCGTAAGTTCACTGAAAGGCGCTACGGTCCTTCTAGGGACCGCTTTTTTACTTTGCCAATACCAAAAACCGATGGCCGCAATAATAATCACAATAACGATAGATATAAAAAATGTCGGTTTTGATTTAAAATCCATACAGCACTTCTATTATACTACATACAACTATACTACATACAACCAAGTGGAGAAATCCACGCCAAAATTTAAGCGTCAGCGAAAATTTTATGCTGCGCACTTCGTAGCTCCATAAGGAGCGAAGAAGTGCACTTTTATAGACGACGTTAGAACCGAATTTACCAAAAATCTATTGGTCCCTCAAGAACATCTTTAAGTCCCGCTTTAACTCTTTCGCGTTCTTCCTTTGAAAGAGATTGAATTTTTCTTGTCATATTATCACCTTTGGTAATCGGCTCTCCCTTTTTCCAACCGATGACAAGGCCCCTCTTGATACCCAAACCGTTCTCGCTTTGGCTGTATAACAAAACGCCACGTTCAAAGGGAAACTCTATTATTTCTCCATACCTAAACTCGTACTGGCCAAGTTCGCCTTTTGGTCTAAGCGAGTTGTCTTCGAAATATTCCATTTTGGTGGGTGATTCCGGTGCTTCTTTCATAATTTTAATTTTAACATAACTAAAATACTTAACGAAATTAAAGGATACATGTTTTGCTGTTTTCAGGATGCTTTCACTTATTTTGTTAGAACCCCTCCCCCACAACTCAAAAGCCGTTTAGTTTTCAGAAGATTTTGTTATTCAGCAACAAAAAATTCTATTTCTCTATACGAGCAACGAGACAATGTTGGCCCTTCGATTCGCTACGCTCACTCAGGGTAAAAACCCGCAAGATTTGTGAAATAGAAACGGTGATTGATGCGCAAGAGCGTGAAAAGTCCACTATGGTGCGAGATACGAGAATCGAACTCGTGTCTATTGCTTGGGAAGCAATCATTCTGCCACTAAACTAATCTCGCGTTTTTATTGTTCTAATGTAGCGTACTATACATAAAATAGAAATACTCGCAATACATTGCGGGATACTTTTTTAATTTAGAAACCGAACAGGTTTTTGAGATATGACGTAAATGACCGGAGGGCCGACCGAGGCTCTTCGGAAGACTCATCTTCTTTGATGAAAATAATCACTTCTTCGCCTTTTTTTTTAACATCAAAACGCTCGCGAAGAAGGCGTTCTTTCCCTTCCGCGCTTTCAATAAATGCGACGTCGGCGCGCAGTTCTTGGGTGCGCGCCTCAAGTTTTTCAATGCGCTCCTGAAAGCTGTCGTATTCTATTTTTACCGAGCGGTAATTCTGATAAGACTTCAAGGCATGCCATCCGATAAAAAGCGCGAGCCCTCCCAAAAGCACGAGCGATAAAGCGGAATAACGGATTTGAAAAAAATGCCTCATGCTTTTATTATAACAATAGAAATATGGTTCATACGAAACGGCAAAAACGACGATTTCAAATAATTTGGCTCGTAGTGAGCATCTTGGCAATCATCGGCATGGTCGGTTTTTTACTGCTTCCTATAATATATTCCGGCTTTTAATTCTGGATCGCTTTGATGAATACGTCATGAGGCAACGAAACCGAGCCTGATTCTTTCAGGCGTTTTTTCCCTTTCTTCTGTTTCTGCCATAATTTCATCTTGCGTGTGCGGTCTCCGCCGTATAAATATCCTGTCACATCTTTTTTTAGCGCTGACATTTGTTCTGAAGCGATAATGCGGCCATGCGCGCGCGCTTGAATTTTATATGTAAACAATTCGCGGGGAAGGATTTTTTTAAGTTTTTCAACTAAAGCACGCCCTTCACGCAACACCCGTTTCGAAGAAACAATGCGCGAAAACGCGGGCTCAAGAGCATCATGAACGAGAATATCTATGCGCGCAACATCCGCATCACGCATATCCGAAATGGCATAATCAAGCGACGCGTATCCTGACGTTATACTTTTTAAACGATTGTAAAAATCTCGCATAAGCTCGCGAAGCGGCATTTCACCCTTCATCTCAAGGCGTGAACCGATATTGATCGTCTCGCCGATTGTCACTTCATATTCTTCTACAAGGGTCAGCACTGCGCCAACATACGAAGGCGGCGTTAAGATCGAAAGCACCATCCATGGCTCGCGGATATGTGATATATCATGTTCTTCGGGCAATTCGATTGGCGAATGGATAATCGCTGTTTTTCCGCTCCTCTTTGTCACCTCATAACTTACCGTTGGCGATGTCACCGCCACATCAATATAAAATTCCCTTCGAATCCGCTCAATGATAATTTCTATATGCAAAAGCCCAAGAAATCCGCAGCTAAAACCGCGGCCAAGCGCTCCTGATTCTTCTTCATATGAAAACGAACCGTCTTCCAGATGCAGGCGGTCAAGAGATTTTTTTAAATTATCAAAATCATCCTGCGAGAGAGGATAGATATTTGCCCACACCATTGCCGCAGGTTTTTTATAGCCGGGAAGGGTGCGGGATGGATGCGCTGCAATTGTCACTGTATCGCCAACTGTTACGGTTTCTGGTTTTTTGATATTCGTGACCACATATCCTATTTCGCCGGCATGAAGCGAATCGGCTCTTTTTCGTTCCGGAACAAATATGCCGGCTTCTCCCGCCTCAAACGCATGGGACGTGCTCGCTAATAACAATTTCATCCCTTTTTTTATTTCTCCCGAAAAAAGACGGACGTACGCAATAACTCCTTGATGCGGCGAAAATTCAAAATCAAAGATAAGCGCTTGAAGCTCTTTATCGCTCGGCAAGACATGCGGCGGAGGAATACGCCCTATAATCGCCTCAAATAATTCCGGCACGCCTTTACCGGTCTTCGCAGAAATTTCAAGAATATCCTCGGCGCGCGAACCTAACAATGCCGCTATTTCATCTTTTGTCTCTTGGATTCGCGCATGCGGCAAATCAATTTTATTCAGGACCGGAATAATGATTTTTTTCAGATTCCGAGCAAGTTCAATATTGGAGAGAGTTTGCGCCTGAATTCCTTGCGATGCGTCAACAAGAAGAACTGCGCCTTCAACTGCCGCAAGCGAACGGGATACTTCATACGAAAAATCAATATGCCCTGGAGTATCGATCAAATTCAAAATATATTCGCCATGCGATGATGGCGAACGATATATCATATGGATAGGAGTCATTTTGATAGTAATCCCCCGTTCCCGTTCGATGTCCATGGCATCTAAAAATTGCTCGCGCATTTTGCGCTTTTCAATAGTACCCGTCAGCTCAAGAAAACGATCCGCAAGCGTGCTTTTCCCGTGATCAATGTGGGCGATAATGCTGAAATTTCTAATGAAATCTATATTCATAAATTCTCTCTATTACCTATTCTCGCCCCGCTGTGCCCCGTAGTGAGCTTTGCTCTACTACTGGAGTACCGAGCTTTGCGCTGGTGCGGGGTGATCAATATGGGATATAGTGCAAAAATTGCTTATATTTTTGTTCATCCTTTGGTTTATTGATTACCTCATACTCTTACTCACTATCATTTGGAAAATAAAAGCGGGTAATGTATTTACATTGCCCGTCTCGATGGTATCATTCTCTGACAAAAACTTCCTCAAGTTTAATTATTTCGATGACTGATTCTTCATACAGATGAACTTTTCGGATTTTCTTAACAAGATCAATAAGTTTTTCCTTTGGACATTGCATTTCAATTCTAACTGATTTTGCCTCTGTTATTTTCCCGACTGTACCCTTATAGGGTCGGGATCCTTTCCCAGATTTCCACGTTTCATAGCCATAGAGTATCATTGCGACTCTGCTATAATTACCCACTTTCCCAGCTCCCACCTGTAAAGCAATATCAAGGATTTTTTGAACTAATTTTTTTTCCTCGGGTTTTTCTATGGGAATATTTACGCTTATTCTATACTTCATACGATCGATAGCCCCCGCTTATTTTGTGTTTGATTTTATCGTGATACTAGCAAAATTAAGAATAAATGTCAATGATAGACCACCATTTTAAAGCACCTTCTTAAATTCTTCGTCAGTAAATCCTGCGTCGCGAATAATGCTCTTTAACGTGTAAGGATTTAATCTGTTATGGCGCGGGATAATGATTTTTCTTGCACCGTTCGTCATGCCAGTATGTTTGCTCCCTGTTTTTGAAATCCAAAAACCTGCTTTTCTGAAGGCGTTCATTGCCCGATATGAAGAGACATCAGTAAAAAGCATGCATTACGAAAGTACAACTTCCACCTCTTTCATCTGCGCTCCACGAAGCTCCGCTCGCTCCATCTCTAAATAAACCAAAATTGCGTCTTTTATATTTTTCAATGCTTCTTTTTGTGTCTTCCCTTGGCTATGACAACCCGGTAATGCAGGTACATGAATATCGTAGCCGTATTTACTTTTATGAATCACTGTAAGATATCTCATACGCAGATTATAACAAAACCGACAGAAAAATCAATACTTACTTACAATCTAGGCCCTTGCTGCAAAAACGGATAAAATTCTCATTCATAGATTCGTTAAGAAATCTCTGTTGCGGAAGAGACGTCCTTTGCAACAACAGGAACTTTCCAAAAACGCCTCAAAAGGGCGCTTTTTAACTCAAACATCTCATAATTCTTTAAAAGAAAAAGTATTATTCCTCCGGCAATAATTCCTGCGATGCCCGCGAATGCTCCTTGAGCAAAGACGCCCCAAAATGTTTCAAGATTAAATATCGTATCAAGCAATCGAAGCACAGAGAACGCCACAATGCCTATAGCAAATGATGCGCCTGTTATTTCCAATAGAGATCTTCTAAATCGTTTCCCTCCAGCAGGGCCGAAATCGTATAAGAAAAAAATTCCGAGAAGAATACCGTTTATAATGGAACCGAGCGAAAACGCGAACGGAAGAATAAGCATTTTTGCGCTCGGAAGATCGGCAACGCGAAGCAGAGACGAAAATACAAAAGCAAAATTCGGAGACGCACCGTAAAGCCACACAAAGAAAAATGAAGATGTAAAAATAAATAAAGCGCTAATACTATTTACGAAAACTGGCAGAAAGGTCTTGCCAGCAGCGTAAAATGCCCGTACATAAAGCATCACGAGCGATTGCGCGATAAGCGAAATCGAAAAGAGAGCAAGAGCTGCCGCTGTCAGGCGCGTATCAACCCATCCGAAATTCCCCGCACCAAGAATAACGCGTACGATATGAGCGCGAAGTACGATGAAAAGGACGGTACACGGCAAAGACCAAAAAATAATATGGCGAAACGCAAGCGAAATATGGGAAAGAAATTTTTTCTTTTCTTCATGGGCGATAATGCCCGCAAGAAAAGGAAAAGCTGCAACGCTGTATGACAATCCTATTATCGTAAGCGGTACGGTTTCAAGATTGTATGCAAGCTGGAACACCGCAATACTTCCAAACCCGAACATTGACGCAAATGCCGTCATACCGATAAAAACAAGCTGGCTAACGGAAAGGCCGATGGTCCGTGGGAAAGAAAGAAAAAGCGCTCGCTTGAGAAGAGAAGTGATACGGAATGAAAGACGAGGAATAAAACGGAGACGAATCAGTGAAGGAAGCTGTATACAGAGATGCATGAATGCCCCGAATACCGCGCCCCACACAAGCCCCGGCAACCCCCAGAGAGGATAAAAAAATAAAACGCCAAGTACAATCCCGATATTGTATAGAATCGGGCTTAACGCATAAATAAAAAAAAGGCGGAACGATTGGATAATACTCCCCGCGATATTCGAAAGCCCCAAAAGAACTGCCTGGATTAAGAGAATCCGCGAAAACAAATTAAGAGACGCCAGACCCACTTCATCAAATCCCGGTGCCACCAGCCTATTTAATACCGGCATCGTAAAAAAAAGAATACCTCCAAGAATAATCATCCCAACCGAAAACCATGAAAGAATATTCCCAATAAATTCGTTTGAAACGCTGCGGCCCTCCATCTCTTTTTTAAGCAGAAGCGGAATAAGAACCACCGATGCTCCGAGGAAAAGAGATAGCGTGTATAAAAAATCAGGAATCCGAAATGACGCATAATAAATATCCAACGATTCGCCTGCCCCAAAAGTTGATGCAAGAAGACGATCGCGCAAAAGAGCAAGAATTTTCGCAATAACGGCCGCACCAGCCAAAAGAAAGGCGGCCTGATGGACGCCTGTAAATTCACGATCAAAGATTGTAGAAAAACTAGCAATAGCCACAGATTGCGAGAAATATTATTCAACCGGTGGGCTCTTCCGTTCTTCAGGAGGAGGGGTGATATTCTCAAGAGCCGGCGCGCCCGACCGGAGATTCGTAAGAATTCTCCTCACTTCGTCATTGTCGGGGTTAAGCTCAGAAACGCGTTCAAAATGAGAAATCGCGGTTTCCGTATCGCCCTGCCGATCATAAATCAACCCAAGAAAATAACGGGCGTTTGAATAATTCTGATTTAATTCAATTGCGCGTTCAAAAACCTGCCGTGCATTTTCAAACTGACCATCCTGATAATACAAAATGCCAAGCTGAAAAAGCACTCCGATATCCTTTGGCAGTAAAAATTGGGCATTCCGAGTTTCTTCTATAGCGCCTTTAGTATTGCCTTGCTGGGCTTCTATCTGCGCGAGAAGGAAACGCGCAGGCGCGTAATCGGACTTTATATTAATAGCCTGCTGAAGAAGGCTATTTGCATCATCAAGATTCCCCAATTGGACTTGTACCCGCGCGCGCGCGAAAAGCGCTTCAGGGTTTCGGGGATTCTGTTCTTGGGCCCGTTCATACATGCTATCCGCAAATCCGGCAGCGCCTTCTATCTGAAACGGAATAACCGCCTCATATACGCGGCCGAACGCAAACCAATTGTCAGAGTCAACGCTATTAAGGGCAGCTGCTTGCTGTCCTGCTTGAATCGCACCTGCAAGTATTGTTTGGAAACGGTTGCGTAATTCATCTTGCGAAAGGTCTGATCGATTCAGAAGCGCGCCCATGCGCGCAAGTTCCGCATCCACAAGCGAACGGGCATAACGATCGCGCGCATCAAGTCTGATAGCGCGTATAAAATAATCGCGGGCTTTTTCCGCATTTCCTTCTTGATTAAATACCGTAACGCCTTTTCCGTATACGATTGCAGCGACGTATTTTTGCCCCAAAAGATAAACACCCGCAATGCTTCCCACCGATAAAAACAGCAGCAGAAGTGAGGCCACAAATCCTATTCCCGCATTCTGAAAAAGCGGTATCCGAAGGTATGACATGGCGCCTTCACGCGATGCCTGTGCCGCAAAAAATCCCAAAAACAAAAAAAAGAAAAGTGTTAACGAATAACCCGGCGTATAAAATAGAAGCGCAAAGAACAAATACACCGCGCTTAAGAAAAATCCTATCGCGTAGGTGTGGTTACGGTCGCCTAAAAGAGCAAAACGCAAAACGGTCCGAATCCCGTAAAAGAAGATCGTGCCGATGAAAAAAAGAATTATAAACCCTCCGAGCACGCCTAATGTCGCGAGAAGAGTAGGGAAAAAACTTACGCCCGTATTGAAGCGTGCAGCCCAAAATGGAGTTGTATTGATTGCAAACGGCTTATACTGGAGCCAGTCATACAGAAACGTATTCGGTCCTGACCCAAGCAGAAGGCGTTCGTCAGTAACAGTGCTCCGCGCAACCTCCCATGTTGCGGTCCATGACGGACGAATCTCTATTCTCTCCCCTCCGAAAATACCGCTTACTTCCTGTCCAAGAACCGGCGTGATGAGGAAAAAAAGCGCAATCAAAATTGCAAGGAACGGCTCCCAATGAAGGCCTGCTTGCTTGCGGCGGAACGAATAGAGATATGCAAAAAGAATGATGTGGAATATAGCATACAAAATCCACGCGGTCTGAAAGTTCACGGCAATAAGCATGATAGCCGATGCTATCGCAACCGCGTAAAATAAATATTGAATGCGTTTATCTGACGTATCCTTTGCGAAGAAAAGAAATAGAAAACCGATAAAACCCCAGTAGAGCCCGAATGCATTCCAAGTGCCTATTGGATTTCCTGACGGCGTATTAAATATAAAACTCCATGGCGAAACACCAATAAACATATGAAGCATTTGAAGCACGAAAAGAACAGCCGATGAAAATGCAAACACGATAAGGAGTAATTGGATGTGTTTTTTTTCCTGGAAAAGAAAAGATGCGAGCAATGCGGCAAGCGCGAAGAGTACGAATGATACTACTGTTCCCGGCTCATGTCCCAATCCAACAAATGACGCATGACTACTCACAGAAAAAAGTCCGGAGACAACCGAAACTGCAACAAGCAATGCGAGAGCTAACGCAAGAAAATGCGTCGGCAATAAAAATTCTCCATCTTGTATGCGCCCGATAAGCCACGCGATAAACGCAAGAAGAAGAAGACATGAAAATAGGAATGCTTTATTCAGTTCCATGGGCAAAATCGTGAGCGGAAGCATCCAAAGAGGAATAAGCGCGACTATTGCATAGAAAAATATCCGCGCGACATGGTTCCCTGAAACTCGTGTTAAAAAATTGCGATTGCTTTCTCCGACATATTCGCCAGACGGTCCGTTAAGATTCGCATCAGGAATCTCCTCATATGATTCTTGGCGAAATGATGATTGCATGTTTTCCATAATGAATAATAAAACTATGATATCATGTACTATATCATACCAAAAAGGAAATTGTCAGGCAATGAGCGCCTACTTCCTTCTAGGTATAATATCATAGTATAATAAAGCACAGGATATGGCACGCCACTATCTTACAATCAAAAAAGCCGCGGATTTCCTCGGCGTTACGCCGTTGACACTTCGTAATTGGGATAGAAAAGGCAAACTCATGGCTTTTCGCCACCCGGTAAACGATTATCGGCTTTACCGTATGGCAGATCTCGAGAAACTTGTCAAAAGCATCCCTGGCCGGATGCCGCGTAAACTCAATATTAAAGTGCTTGACGAAGAATAATTATACTGGTATATTATTTCTATAAAACTCTTAAAAAATAAGGGTTTTATAATCATTGACAGATTAGGTTAATTTTGTTATAATATGTATACAATTATTAGAGATTATAAAGATTAGGGTAATAGTATGGAATATCTATGAAAAACAACCTATTTCCAACACATAATATACTTTTGAGCGCTGTAGTGGGTATTCTTTTCGGTCTTTTCGCAGTATTCCCTGTATATGCCGCAGGGCCTGATATAACGTTTTTCGCAGAACCTTCAACTATAGAGAAAGGGGAAAGCACCACACTTGCCTGGTTTTCACCAAATGCGTACGTTTGTAATCTTCTTGGGAGACCTGAAGCGCCAAGCGGTTTACGGAGCATAACACCTGAACGGACGAATGACTACACTATTTCCTGCCAAGGCAACAGTAAAGTAAATAGTGATACCGTTGATGGGGTAAGCGCGAAAACAGTAGTAGTAACCGTAATTGGAACTGATCCCGTTTCATCTAATAGCGGCAACAATGGCAACGGCTCAAACACAAACAACGGAACCGACCCGAAATTCAGCGCCGCCTGCGTCGTAAATCCTGCATCTGCTCGAATCGGAGAGCTTGTAAGATTTGACGCAACCTCAGTTGGGGGCGAAGGCACGCTTTACTACGCATGGTCGGGAGGCATTGACGGCGGAGGCCAAAAAATATTCAAAAAATTTACATCGGGGGGCACAAAAACGGCAACCTTAGTGGTAACCGACGGACGTGGCATTGCCGTAACGACTGCTTGCAATGTATTTATTGAACCTGGTGAGACCGTTTCCTCTGTTTCTCCGCAAGCATCTTCCGGAACGCCTCCTGGAGAAATCAACAATGAAACAGTAAACGAAAACGGCGATGAACAGGATGAAACAAGCGCGCTGGTTGGCGCAGTCGCAGAAGGAGGATCAGGCGGCTTGCTTACAATATTCATCATCGCAATTATCATTGCAATGGCAGTCCTCTTCTACTTCTTCATCTGGGCAAAACAAAAGAAAACAAAGAAAGATGAAACATTAAAAGAACAAAAAGTCCTAACATAAAATACAGCCGCCTAAGATATTCAAAAACAAAAACTACAGCGTTGCGCTGTAGTTTTTGTTTTTCTCTTCACAATACAGCGTTCGGCGGTTCTTTTCCTTCAAAAACAGAAATAATATTTTCTGCAGCAAGACGCGACATGGCTTGGCGCGTCTCTTCAGTACCTGAAGCTATATGCGGCGTCATGATGATATTGTCTAATTTTTCGAGGCCTTTTTCGAATTTTGGCTCATTTTCAAACACATCAATCGCGGCTCCTTTTATAATTTTATTTTTAAGGGCATTGAAAAGTGCTTTTTCATCAACAACAGGCCCGCGCGACGTATTAATAAGATATGCGGACCGTTTCATCTTGTTTAATCGTTCGGCATTAATAAGATGCCGCGTGGAATCCAATAAAGGAACGTGGATAGAAACAAAATCAGTTTCTTCCAAAAGATTATCAATATTTGTTTTAAATTCAGCGAAAAATTCTTTTTCGAATTCTTCATTTCGTTTTATATCGTAATAGATAATTTTTGCATCAAACCCTTTTTGCGCATGGTGCGCAACGCGTGAGCCGATACGCCCCAATCCCACGATACCGACGACTTTCCCCGAAAGATCATTCCCCAGTAACAGCATCGGCGCCCATCCCTTATATTCCCCACCGCGCATAAACCGGTCTGCCTCTGCAATCCTATGACTTATAGCAAGCATGAGCGTGAATGTATGTTCAGCGACCGTATTCGTAAGAACGTCGGGAGTATTCGTAATAAAAATATTTCTCTCTTTCGCGGCTTTCAAATCAATGTTGTCAAAACCAACCGCATAATTTGCAAAAATTTTGCACTGGGGGCCTGCCGCATCAAACACATCCGCATTAATATGATCAGTCAGCAAACAAAGCACCGCGTCATATCCATTGCCTTTCAGCGCTTTTATTAATTCCTCTTTTAAAAGAACCCGATCATGAAGACTTATGACGACGTCATATCCTTTTTCTTTTAACATCGTTATTCCTTGGTCGGGAATTTGGCGGGTTATAAATATTTTCATAATTCAAAATTTAAAAATC
>JACQLG010000062.1 GCA_016204155.1 Candidatus Niyogiibacteriota bacterium
CCTCCACGTCCTTGCGGACATCAGCCCCTCAAGCTGAAGCGTCTACCAAGTTTCGCCACCCGCGCAAAAACAAGTTATTAAGTTATTTGTTATGAGTTATTATTTTCCTTTTGATTCCTTGTCCTGAGCCGCGTCGAAGGATTCTTTCTTTTCCGCTTCTTCTCCTTTCTTCTCCTCTGCCTTTTCCTCTTTTGTTTCAAGCATCACCTCATCCATCACTCGCATCTGTTTCATTTTCTTTCGCGCCGCGCGTGCCGCTTTTTCGCGGATATAGTAGAGTTTTGCGCGCCGTACTTTAGAACGGCGCACGAGTTCAATTTTTTCTATAGTTGGTGAATATAAAGGGAAGATCCGCTCAACGCCAATACCGCCTACTTCTTTCCGAACCGTAAATGTCGCGCCAGGCTCCCGACCATGTTTCCGCGCCAAAACCAGACCCTCAAATGCCTGAAGACGCGACTTGTTTCCTTCTTTTACCCGCTGCCAGACGCGTATAACATCTCCCGACCGCATATCCAATTGCCGGCGATCCTTAATATTGACAGGCGAAAAATTAATTTTTTCCACAACAACCATAATTCCTATAAGGTACCATCTTTTTGGTCTTTGCGCAATCCTTCTAATACGTTCTGCAGATCTTCCGTCATTTCTGCCTCAAGCCGTATTCTGCCGCTTGACGGAAGTTCTGCTTCAAGAGCGAACGCATGGAGAAATTGGCGTTCAAGTCCGAAAGGACAGACAAAACGTTTGCCTGCGTAAAGCTTATCGCACACGACAGGATGGTCTATTGCCTTGAAGTGCGAACGGACTTGATGCGTACGCCCTGTTTTAGGAAATACTTTTATAAACGTAAAATCATCTCCAAAATACTCTATCACCTCGTATTCCGTGATGGCATCGCGGACCGTTCCGCGCATACGTCCCTTTGCAATGCGCTTTACGGGATCATTTTTTGCACGACCGATCGGCAAATGAATAGTTCCTTTTTTATCTTTTAGGCGCCCTACGACAAGCACCCGATATTCTTTTACGATTCTGCGCTCCTGGAATTGTTTTTTTAAAAATTCGAACGCTTGCTGATTTCGGGCAATAACAAGGACGCCCGACGTGTCCTTGTCAAGCCGATGGACTGTGCCTGCGCGGTATCCTTGTTCCGGACGCGACGAATGATCGCCCACTCCTTCTACTTCCGGGAATTGGGAAATCGCCCAGTCAGCAACCGTATCTCCCTGATGAAAACGGTCCGGGTGCATCGGCATGCCTGCCGGCTTATGTACGGCAATAACATCTTTATCTTGATAGATTATTTCCATAGAGACAGAATGTGCGCCCATGAAGGATCGAACTTCAGGCCTCTTCGATGTCAACGAAGCGCTCTGCCACTGAGCTATAGGCGCAGCTCATTTTCACTTTTTTATCTCATCATTCGAAAAATAAGGTAATTTTCATATAATTTGCGCACTTGATTTTCATCCGTGGGATCTATATGTTCTGCGCTATATATCAATTTTTTAATGACTTGCCGTGTAAAATACGGACTTTCTTCAAGCTGTCCCCCTTCTATTGCTTGGATCGTTTCTCTCATGCCTTCAATAAATTCGCGCAAGCTTTGCTGCATTTGTTCTCTCGTTATCACTTCTCTGTCTTGTTTTTGATTTTGTGCCATGCCTATCAGAATATCTACCTCAATTTTATTTTTCATCCAATGATCGACCTCATCCCGAGAATTTTTCGGCATTCCGGATGACGTATCGTTTGCTTCCCGGAAAATATCAAGTTTGCTTAAAAGTGTCGCCTTGACATCAGCAGAAGGCGGAAGTTCTCTATCCGGAAATTTTCGTTTTTGAAATGAAAGCGCTCTTTTTAATTTTTCTAACCGCTCCGAGGCCTGTTGAGACTGCTCTGCATTAAGTAATTTTTTTCTTTTTACATCCTCAAGATATGTTTCTATGGCAAATACGCTGCTTCCAAAACATTCAAGCCAAGAATTTTTCGTTCTTGCAAACTCTTCTTCAATAGCGTGAGGGGCATTCAAAATTACTTCTCGTAATTCTTCTAACCTATTCTTCTCCGTTGTTTCTTTGTAGCCGCCTGATTTATTTATATATTCCATAAAATTCCATAAAAAATAAATGGTCCTAGGGGGAATCGAACCCCCATTTACACCTTGAAAGAGTGTCGTCCTAACCATTAGACGATGGGACCCCTACTGCGCTCCGATCAAATAATCAAGATATAATACTCAAAATAGCATGAAAAAACAAGGATTTCAATAAAGAAGCCCGTATTGCCAAAACTCAAATTATTATACATTATAAACATACTTTATATA
>JACQLG010000005.1 GCA_016204155.1 Candidatus Niyogiibacteriota bacterium
ACTCCGAAACTCAAGGATTTTGTCCGCAAGAGGCAACGCTTCGTTGTAGTTACCTTCCCAAGTAATCCTGCCGAGGTGTTTCGAAGCCGTCTCGAAGTTTTCTGTTGTAATTTCTTTAAATTGTTCTCTCTTTGCTCGTTCCATGAAAGTATTATAGAGTATAAAGTTTTTCAGATAAATGGGTTTGAAAACTGACCTCTCTGGTATCGGATGCTCTTTTCCACGAAACGGCTCATCGATAATTTCCCGGTGAGCCGTTTTTTACATCATATTTTTTCGTAGTATACTCCCCTATCACGTAGTGAACATGAAGCGTTCTGCTACTAAAATACACGACGATTTGTTTTTGGATTTCAACTGATCCTCTCTTTTACTAAGTTTATTAATTCCTGTTCAGATTTATAGATACCATGGCGAGAAAATACTAATATTTTACAATTCTCTTCATCTGTCATTTGAAATACTGCGCGATACCCTTTTGACTTACCGACATTTTCTTGTAATGGAACAACACGCGCCTTATACACTCTTGCTTGTCCGAACCCATGAAATAAATCGATACCCGGTGTTTCGCGCAATCCCTTCAAACAAAAAAACCGTTCCCATGCCTCTAATGATTCAAGCGGCGCCTGGAAGCGCCGCAAATTTCTCAAATCTTTTCCGATGTCTTCATGACGAATGATATTCATCAAATCGTATTATATCTTTGCCATCTCGCCGTATTTATTACGATAGTAGACGAGATTATAATCAATAACACTATTCGGCTTTGTCGCAATCCACGGCGCTTCCCCGTGGCTTGCATTTTTCATTTCCGCGCCGGCAAACTTCTCCCATTTATCAGCTACCTCTTCTAACATAAGCAGTTCTTCTTTTGTAAAGACGTTTATATCAAAATCTTTTAATGCCTCAATATGCATTTGATCATTAAGTCCAACAGCTACTTTGCGCTTGGTAATTTTAATTTCGCTGCCGGACATTTTTTTCAGCATTTTTTCTCCCATGTGTGGCACCGGCCCATATTCAAAACGCAAATATTCATCACCGGTCACCGAACGCCCATATTTCTCAAAAAAATCAAAATCGAGGAAGTATAAAAGCTTCATCAATTTAAGTTTGCCGAGCGTGCCGTTCTGAATCTTTTTGGCGAAAAACAGGATGGCGTTTCTGTACTTTTTTTCGTTAATTTTGGAGGTTTTGACCATAGTACTTACATTATACTAGTCAGAAGATATAAAGTCCACATACTTCGAAGTCTTTTTTCATCTGAACTACGCGGGGGCAAGCCCCTCCCGCGATTTGCGCGTTGCGGCGAAACGGCTCATCGGCCTTCGACCGATGAGCCGTTTTTTACATCATATTTTCTCGTAGTATACTCCCCTGCCTTCGCCTCCGACTTGCCGGATGAGCCCTTCTTTTTCAAGCGCTTCTAAATATCGCGTAGCTGTCGCATCAGATACTCCAAAAATTCTTTGAATATCGTCATTTGTCGCACGGCTCTGTGTTTCAAAATACTCCCGAACCTTCTTTCGGTTTTCTTCTCTTTCCTTTTCCTGCTTCTCAACAATATCCGGCCCTACTGGTAATTCTTTTTTCTCGTCCTTCCTCGTATTTTTTTCTATTTTCGTCAATAATTCTACAATTTTATCAATTTTCCAATACCATAAAACGACTGCACGAAATAATAAAAAGATGAAAAGGATGAAACCTACTCCTCCTAAATAATAGATCCAAAATTGAGTTTCGTTCATATTTCGATTCCTAACCGCTATTTTTCAAAACTGACATCCTCGGACTCTAAACACCAGAAGTGAGACCCCATAAAGCTTTTTTGATTCTTTTTATTTTATTATTTCTATCCTCCTCGGACGCTTATTGAATTGGAAAAATTATTTCTGGTTTTTCACTACAAACATCCCTAATTTCATTAAAGAAATTGGATGTTTGCCAACATTGTTTATCGTCAACTTCACTGTAAAAAGAACAATAGCACAGATTAATTTTTATTCTTCCATAGTTCTTATCCAAAAAATCAATATCTTCTTTTTCCTTAACCGAATAAAGAGTCCCGGCATCTCCTGGCCTAAATATTATCCCTGGGTATGGGTTAATGTATATTCCATCATAACCATCTTTAGGAAGATCTAGTGTTGATTCGATTTCTTTCCAGCTACTTATTGGTTTTCCGTCTATCCAAACTCCGGCCCATTTTACGATTGCAGGCCCCAACCCTGTAGAATTTGCTACGAAACCAGCGCCTCGGTCATTAGCAAAATATGAAATATTTAAATGCGGTTTTACCGATAGTTGATTATGCAATCTCGTGGCTTCCCCTTCTTGTACCGAAATCTTGACTGAATTAAATGCAATCAGAACAGCAGATAGAGCTACAACTATGGTTAAAAAATTTGAGCGGGACACCCCAAGCATATAGTCCCTAATTACCACTTTCCTTATCGCTTTCTCATTTCCTTGATTTTTTCGAACTTGAGGACGCACAACAAAAAATTCCAAGCAAAGCACGTAGAGAATTGCTACGACAGGGATAGCAAATGGAAGGTAAATAGACATATGTACAGATTTTAATACTCCTCGGACTCCGAACCCAAATAGTAATTTTGTGCCCCTACTTTATCAAATTCTCGCAAAAAAATCGAGGAAACGAAACGGCTCACCGGCCTTCGACTGATGAGCCGTTCTTTGGGTTTCGGTTATCTCTCCCTATTTCGTAAGCATCTTTATGCACGCCGAGGTGGTCATGAGGCGCGCTTGAGGATTTGCGCGCTCTTTTACTTCAACACTTTTTTTCTCAAGGGTTTTTTCTGAAATTACTACGCGATACGGGATGCCGATCAAATCCGCGTCTGCGAATCGCTCGCCCGCGGTTTTCTCCGTGCGGTCGTCGTAGAGCACCTCAACTCCTTTTTTCGCGAGACCTTCGTAGAGCGACTCCGCGGCCTTGAGAACCGCTGACGCGGATTTTTCTTCTTTCCCGGGAAGCGCTATTAAATGCACGCGAAACGGCGCAACTCGCTCGGGCCAGATAATGCCTTTTTCGTCGTTCGAGACCTCGACAATGGTTGCCATGAGGCGACCCGGACCAATGCCGTAGGAGCCCATCCACACGGGCAATTTTTTCCCGGTCTCATCTGAATATGAAAGCCCAAAGGCCTCGGAAAATTTCGTTCCGAGCTTAAAGATATTGCCGACCTCGATCGAGCGCGCAATCTGAATTTTCCCTTTGCATTTCGGACACTCGTCATCCGCCTTGAGAGAACTCACTTCTTTATTTTGCGCGTATTTGCATGACTCGCAGTAAAGCGTCCAGTCCTCTCCCGCATCCGCCAATACCTGATACTCGTGCGTAAATTCTTTTGTGAATGTGCCGCCGGATGCCTCGGTAACGTAAAATTGAAGCCCACAACGCTCGAATATTTTTCGATATGCCGTATCCGCCTTCCAATAGAATTCCTCAAGCCCCGATTCGCTTGCATGAAAACTGTAAAGATCTTTCATTAAAAATTCGCGGCCGCGCATAAGGCCGGATTTTGCCCTGGGCTCATCGCGAAATTTCGTCTGAATTTGATAGACAAGCAAAGGCAAGTCGCGGTAGGAAAAAATCGAGCGCGTTGCGATCTCGGCAAGCGCTTCTTCGTGGGTTGCGCCAAGCCCTAATTCGCGCGCCGAGTGGTCGCGAAATTGATACATAATGTCCGCAAGAGAGCTCCAGCGCCCGGTCTTCATCCACCGTTCCTTTGGCTGAAACGCCGAGAGCAAAAGTTCTTGACCGCCGATTCTGTTCATCTCCTCGCGGATAATCCGGTTTACTTTTTCAAGCACCCGAAACCCGAGCGGCAGATAATCGTACACTCCGGCCATGGTTTTATAGATAAATCCGCCGCGCTCCAAAAAAATCGCATTTTTTGCGACCTCGTCTTTGGGCGGCTCCCGAAGTGTTTTTCCAAATAGGTGCGATTGTCTCATTTCGTATCTCGTCTTGAAACAAATGAGTGAAATTCTTCCAAGAGTTTTTTCCGCTCATCGGGCGTAAACTTCTTTTTTCGTTTCTCTTCAAGCTCGCTCACGTCCCGATCAAACCTTTCCTTCCACTTTTTAGGCATTTTCATACGGAAATACTCGATATTCAAACCGGAAAAAAACCGATCGATTTCTGCATCGCTAAACCCACCCTCCCGAAGCGTCTGCATCCATCCGGGGACCGCGTCATCGGGAACCCGTAACTCTCCAGATTTCTTATTCGGCGTCTGTTCCATACGTTAATTCATAGTAGCGCCGCCGCAAAAAAAAGAAAAGAGTCCCGCCATGGCGGGACTAATCGGTTGCGATAATTTCGTCGCTTTCTTCAAAAAGAACCATAGGAGCAAAAAACGCGGAAATATGTATTCCTTCAACCGCGAAACTACACTTCATGCACCCAAGCACGTTTTCGTCATTAGGATGCAAAGACGCTGGCCCAAGGCATATCCTACAGACCAACACCATGCTTTCCTGCCATTTTTCCGGATCAGGCAGTTCCGAACGAATGCTATCGGGGCCGAACTTATTTATGAGTTCCTCAAACGATAGAGGTGTCTTTCCCATGCGCTCCTCCGCTAATGTGCTGTTTCCGAGGATACGCGAATACCCGCAATAAAAGCAAGAGCACCTTGTTCATCAAGACGCTCTTTCGAAAAAATCCAATTTTTCTTATACGAGATTCCTCACCCTCCATCCACGGAAAAAGAAAAAGCCCGCCAGAGGTTTTGTGGACCAATGACGGGGGCAGTAGGGTGCCGGCCCTGTTGCGACTACTGCGTCAGTGCGATGAGCGCGCGCGGGAGAACGCTCTCCGCCTGTCGCCTTAGAAACGAACGAATGAACGCCTCGAGCTCGATAAGCGCATCGCTGCGGTTCACGTAGATGATCTCATGAACCACTCCGGGATTGCCCCGAATGAGACGGCTGATGCGCCGCTCGGTTATGCGTTCCCGGTGGCAGAGAAGCACCACCGGCTTCGCCGCGTGATACGCCATCTCGACTTC
>JACQLG010000063.1 GCA_016204155.1 Candidatus Niyogiibacteriota bacterium
AAGCAAAAAAAAGAAAACCACTATCTCGCCAAACCATAACCATGCGATTCCCATGCCAAAAGAAATCATTACAGCCGCAAACAACACCGCATGGCGTTTCGCGATACGACCTGACGGGAGCGGACGCCTTTTTTTTACCGGATGTTTTTTATCGTTTTCAATGTCTGCAATATCATTGATAGTATAAATGCCTGTATATAAAAAAACATTGAATGCAATATAGAGCAGTAATAGGCGCAGGAAGAGGATTGGAGTCAATGAAGATGCAAAAAACAGCGCAAAAAGAACAACAGTCGCGAAAAAAATGTAAGAATACCTGCGCGTAAATTCTATGTAGGATTTCACGGAAAAAAGAACAAAACGAATAACCACGAGACAATTCCGAGGATAATGCCACCAACAACATCTCGTATATAGTGCGCTTTAAGAGCAATCCGCGAATATGCCACTACTCCTACAAGAATAATTGCCGCTACGGTCATTAAAAAAGAAAAAAAACCGGCAATCATCCATAAAGCAAGAACGATGATGCGCGAAGTATGCATACTGGGGAAACTCGAAGCATCCCACTTCTGATAGAGCGTAAGACGAGGACGTTCTTGAGGACGTTTTGTATACAATAGCAATTTTATCGCACCTCCTATCACTTCTGCGATAACAACACTTATCGCCACATTGAGGGCAATCCACTGATTGATAAAAAATACCCCTCCGATAACAGGGATATAAAAAAGGGGGTGCCCGAAGAAAGCAAAAAATTGGGCGATATTATATCTTTTGCGAATCAGTAGAGCCAACATCCTTTTGTCTATGAATAAATTTATAGAAATCCGGATAGAGAAACCCTTGAACAATTGATCCATATACCAGCCCGTGAAGAAAAGTGCTTGAAATATCAATCAGGTACATTCCTACAAGCGCAATACTGCATAAAAACCAGTGGTGCAAATGAATAGTATATTTGTCCTTTATGCGAAAACGAACAGAGGGCACTCGCCCACGTTGCCCCGATTTTTTTCCTGCCATAAACCGTGTGAATAAAAATCCGAAAAGAGTATCAATAACAAGCATTTCTTTATATGCCCATTCTACCATAGAAAGTCCTGATCTGCATGTGGAAAAATGTTCTTATGAAAAATCGCCCAATAACTCGTATTGGACGATTATGCAATATCAGCGTCTTTCTTGCCATCATCTGCCTTACTTTCATCCGATTGCTCAATGTCGGCAAGCTGTACGAGAATGCTCGTTGGCGCGGGGTCTATCGTAAAAATAATTTTTTCTTTACCGAATTCAACAATCTTATCGACATATACTCGATCGGCAACGTGGACTTGATCAGAAGTAATCAGCCTGCTTAACGGCTCTTCCAGGTACTTTTTCAGCTTGCTTTTCAAGGGGCGCGCTCCAAATTCCGGATGCTTAAATGCTTTAGCAAAGATAAACTTCTTTACGTCATCGTGAATAATAAGCTCAATAGGAAATGTCTGAGCAAAATTTGTACGCAATTCTGCAATCCGCATATCAAGAATGGCGCGCAGCTTGTCATGCTCAAGGGGCTTGCAGACAACAACATCCTCCATAACGCGTGCTAAAAATTCGGGAGTAAAATATCTTTCCACCTCTTCCATTGCAACGTCAAAAATTGATTGATCTAATTGCGAAGGCGGCGCAAAGCCCATTTGAGATCCCCTGATTTTTGCCGCTATCGCTTTTGAGCCCAAATTTGAAGTCGCAATAATCCAGCTGTTTGTGAAGTCCGTTATTTCCCCGTTTTTAAGAACCGTCATTCCTTTGTCGGATGACTGATGGAGCAGATGGTTTGTTATTTCCCATGGCCCTTTTTCAATCTCATCAACCAAAATGACAGACAGAAATTTTTCATCTCTTCTCTTTGTTTCAATATATGCATTCAAGCGTTCTTGAGTATTTAAAAATGACTGCAGATTGGCCTGAAATACTGCCTTGTCGCCTTGCGACATCGCCTCATTGGCTTTCTTTTTGTACTGTTCAAGTTCCCAATGCAGGCGCCCAACAGTGTCGTCTTTTTTCAAAACCGTATTTTCAAAATGCTCAATGGCGAATCGGTCAATCATACTTTGATGGAGCATGGGAGGACCCGCGTGTTCGGGATCTTTAGGATTATAAAAACCAACATAGCCTGCCGATGATCCTAAAAGAGTGGATAGTTCGTGCTTCTCTAAAAAATTCTCCGCAATAATCTTCGTAAATGATGTTGGATCGCCAAAAAAATACTCAGCGAGCAGCTCTGCAGTAAGAGTTTTGCCAACGCCTGTCGGCCCAAGAAGAATGAAGCAAATGATAGGTTTGGATCTCTTCCACTTCAACTTTAACGAAGCGAGATAATGGCCGTACGAAAATACAATCCGATCAATTACGCGCGGCTGGCCTATCATTCTTTGTTCAAAAAATTCCTTCAAACGCTTCTCTTCAGGGCTTAATTTCAATGGATCAAGTATAATGCGTTCGCTCATCTGCTTCTCCTTTGTAAAAGAAATTCTTTTTCTATTATACCATAACCTGTTCTTTATGTTTTTTTGCAGTTTGGTATACTACACGAAGAAACACTGTTCATTACAAAGGGGAATATCAATGACAACGCATACAAAAGACATATTACGGGATTTGCCGGAATTCTCTGATGACGGCCAGCGCGTCTATGAAGGGATATTGTCGCTTCAAAAAGACGACGAACGAACGAGGCGCTTTGCGCGGAGATTTGCGCGCGCCGCAACCGCCTTTGACGGCGGAACCACAGACCCCTCACAACCGCTCAAACAATTCATATTATACGGAAGCATTTTCGCTCCAATCCCACTTCTTGTAAAAACCGCATCCGATCTCTGGATAGGCATGCCGCAAGACGGCTCCCTGCCTTTTACCTATATTGATTGCGGCGCGTTTCGAAGTCCTGACCGAGGAACGCTCATACCGCTCATCGGAGCGTCTGATCAGGCGCAAACGGCATTCCGAAGCCATGCGATTCTCGCCCGTATTGATATACCGCATTTCAAGGCGCGAAGCACAGATATAAAATTCTTATTTGATTGGGTGGAATGGTATCTGAAAAAATTCATCGGCACCATCAGAAGAAAAT
This sequence comes from Candidatus Niyogiibacteriota bacterium, assembly GCA_016204155.1. GTDB lineage: Bacteria > Patescibacteriota > Minisyncoccia > 1-14-0-10-42-19 > 1-14-0-10-42-19 > 1-14-0-10-46-36. The sequence continues at coordinate 3,119 of JACQLG010000063.1, forward strand.
CACCACAGCAATTCATTAGCTATTTTGAGGCGGCGATCACTGAACAAGAAGCAAAAATCAGGGAGGAAGAAATAAAGAACAACGGCCCCTTCAAGTCGGTCATTTTTTTTGACAATATTCAGTATGCATCCGCCCCGTTGCAAGAGATTATTTTTCAGATCCTTTCCAATGGGACAATTTTTCTGCCCGCCGGCCGTATATCTTTCCAAAACAGCGTGATTATCCTCGGAATGTACGAAGAAAAACTTTCCGGCGAAATCGCGGGATTCAGCCGCACAATCGGAAAGAACGCGGCAAAAAATTACGAAGAGATACGCAAAGAGCTCATTTTGATAAACCCGTTCATCCACAGGGGCGCAGGCAACCTGATAGTCGTCAACGAACGGACGCGCGAAAACCAAAAACACCGGATAGAATCAGAACTGGCGCGTTTGAGAGAAAAGTTCAAAAAAATAGATATCATTCTGGAGTTCAGCAGTACATTTATCGAAGGATTCATCGACCAGACATCAGAATTCATCGAACATGAGGCAAAGACAATATATACCGAAAGCCGGATCATAAGCGGCATTGAGCGCTATATCTCAAATGCGATAGCGCGCCTTATTGCGCACAAAGAACTGATCGGTGGATCAAAGCTGTATTTTGACCGGCATCCGAAAACAAACGGGAAGCAATTTGATATCGCGCTCGACTGGGAAAAAGGCACAGGGGAAATAATAGTTCCGGACGATATCCGCACACCCATTGATAAAACAATCGAGGACCGCGATACATGGCCGGAATGGCTCCATACCCTTAATTCAAATGTTTCCCAGCTCCTTGGTTAACCTCCATATCTTGACGAACCAATATAAATATCTTCTCTTATACTCATAGATCCAGGAATAAAGCCGTTCCTGGATTTTTCATTGCAACAAAAACAAAAAGATGCGCTATACTACATAAAGATATGCGTTCTTTTCATACATACACCGAAGGAGGCTATATATGAGAACATGGTTAGAAGAATTTGAACTGCAAGTAAAAGCAGGAAGCGCCAATACCTTCCATTTATACCGCAACGTCTGGGATCATGTGCTTCTGGACGATGATTTTTTGCGCCCATATGAAGTTATCCCGAAAACCGATGCCGCGCGAAACGCCGCGATCATCGCATTTTTCAATCTTGGATCAGGCATGCGGTTCCCCCAGCAAGAAATGAAACAATTATTTTTCCTCTTCATACAAGAACTGGCGGACGCCGACCCGATCGCGCGTGGAGACGTTGAGATCTATTTTGAATCGAATAAACGGAACATTTCTGAAGTGCTTCTCTGGTTTGAAATGCTTGTCTCATGCACACGGGAAGAGATAGAAGAGCTCGTGAAAGCAAGAGATCCGGCACCAAAAGTGAAATCTCTCGTAGAGAAAAAACGGCCGGCGAAAAATAAAAAATGCCCGTCCACTATTATTGTCTTTGAGTATCAGGAATCAAAAACGCCTATTGAGGCCGCTTCAGGAACTGACCATATTGACCGCCGCGTATGGGAGACGATCCAATGGTGGGCCCAATACCCGCCAATCAAAGAAACACGAAACCTTATCCTTCTTCTGTCGCGAGGACTCGGCGGCGTTGCCAAGGAATTTGCCGACCAGTCGCTTGGGATCATACCGATAGAAGTTCCGCTGCCGCGACGCGAAAACCTTGAAGAAGCAGTTGGATGTTTTAAGAAAAAAGGTATTTTCGTACCCGTAAAAGGTACGTCGCAAGACCTCACCGAAAAAGAGATCGCAAAGCAAAGCGTCGGAATCTCCTATGTAGAATTAGAACAGATATTCCGACAAGCGCAGGTACACAAAGAACGGCTCACATCGCAGATCTTATTTGAGAAAAAAGGAAAGATAATTGAAGACCGGCTCGGAGGCATCGTACAAATTGAAAAACCGCCATGGAGCTGGGACCATCTTGGCGGTATGAACCACCATATATCGCTCTTTATGCCCTGGGTAGATGCCTTACGGAAAGGTAACATCTCCGGACTTCCAAAAGGCGGATGGCTTTTGATCGGACCTCCCGGAACCGGGAAAACCGTAAGCGCTGAAGTTATTGCGCATGAAGCAGACATGGTTTTTTTGAAACTCAAAAATACATTCAATAAGTTTGTCGGCGAGTCGGAAGAACGGATGCAGCTACTTCTCAAAACCGCGCTTGATCTACATCCTTGCATGCTATGGATAGATGAAATAGAAGGTCTTTTTCTGAAGCGCGGGGAGGTATATCACGGCGATTCCGGCGTTTTTGCAAGAACAAGCCGCATGTTTATGGATTTTTCCGCAGATACGCAGATACACGGGAAAGTGATTATCATCGCTGCGACGAATCGCCCTGATCTTATGGATTCAGCAGTGCTTCGTTCAGGCAGATGGGGCGTCAAAATCCCTTATCTCATCCCGCAGAAAAAAGACCGTCCGAGCATCTGGAAAGCGCTCCTGCGAAAAGAAATGGTCCGCCTTTCTCTTGCCGATATCGCATTAGACATATCTGATATCATCAATGATGAACTACTCATCCAGAAACTTTCTGACATGGCGGATTTCTGGGATAAAGACGGAGAGCTTGTTTGTGGCCCTCCTGATTTTAATAAGATTCCCGATAAGAAAAACGTCATAGCACTCACAGGGGCAGAAATGGAAGACATCATCGGACTTTCATTCCAGCATTTTTTCAGCGATGAAGAAGCGAAAGCAATGCAGAATCTTAGGGGAGAAGAACTGTTCTCCTATATCCAGGAACACCTTTCAAAAGAAGACACAGCGGCGCTTTCCGGCGAAATGCTTGTCGCTACAATGGAACATCATCTTCCCCACCAAGAGGTCGCCGAATATCGTAAAATGAACGACATGGCGCTTGCTGCAGCAAATGACGACCGGCTGATTCCGCTGGAATACCGCAAAAGCGCGCGACGACTCCGAATCGAAAAACAGCATCAAGCAATACCAACGCTCTAACATACACATCTATGCAAGGGATACTCCTTTGTATTCCTTGCGTCTTTTCTTTTGCGCCCGCATCCGTTATGGCGGATCAAGCGCAGAAAAAAGGATTCTTTGAAAAAACGAATAAGGAGGAAAGAATATACATGAACGCACATATCCGGTATAAAGGATTTGACAGAAAGGAGAGCAAAAAATTGGAGCCGTTTCTTCCTATCGCGCGTTATTTCGCGCGCTACTGGAGAAGAACAGTCTTTCTTGACGCGCCGGAAGGGAAAGAGATAACTTGGCACACGAAAGATGAAGATAAAAGCGTCTATATCCACTTCTTTTCGCGCCATACCCATATTTCCGGTCAATACGGCACGCAAATGATCGGATATACCGAAGAGCTTTTTTGCATTGATGTGCCGCGCCATGATCTCGTGATTACCGGAACGGGCGAATACGCAACGGTGGATACGATAGACCTCGGCGCATGCATCCAGGATTGCGAGAATCATGTCAATGAAACGCTTATATCCCCAGAGGATTGCAAAATTGCAAACGTAATGAAAAATCATATTTTTATTCTGCCCAATATCGCTTACCGGCCATGGGACGGCGCTTTCACGGTATTCTGGGAGATCTGCGAACAAGCAACGCTTATCTTTGAGAATACTAAAATTATACCGCATTCCATAAAAGATAACCCCGATTATCTCATTGAAGTCATGCAGATGGGGCAAAACATCCGTACAAAGACACTGCAGGCAAAAAATGCGTCGAAAGATAATTTTGGAGAATTATGCCGAACAGTGCCCCGCATACGCTACCAAAGAACATGCCTTGCGCTTACCAAACAACTCGCCCAAAAAAAGAATTTGGAACTGCATCTTCTTGCTTTAGGTTCGCGCATTTCGGTCGCGCAAATGCTTCTTGCCGATCCTACATTAAATGAAGAATTTTCCCGCTCTGTCATTCAGGCGCAGTTCGACCAGATACACGCGCTTGAAGGATTTCTCGGCATGCACATAGAAGGGAGCAAACTCGTATTCTACACCAAGCCCATTCTTCATAGAGAAACTCATTCGGAAGAAGGAAGAAGAGGCGAAAGAAAACCGATCGGCCAGCATAAAGTCATCATTGATATGCAAAACACCACAAAGACCAATAATACATTTTTGGGAATCAAAATGTGTCCGTGGGGATGGAAAGGCCCGTACGGCCATCCGGAACAAACGCTGCAGCATGCGTCCGAATCTGATCCAAGAGCTCCATGTTTTGGACCGGAATATTCTCAAAGCATCGGAAAAGTATACCTTGACCAAGACTATCCTCTCTTAATAGCAATGCTTTTAAGCTATCTTGACAGTGATAACCGGCTGCCGTATAAGCGAGATGCAAACGACATAAGTAGTATAAGTAGTGAGCCCTATGAAGAAAAGCCATTCTATACTAACTCTTATTCAAGAGGATCGGCATTGAATGATTATGTACGTCTTACAAGGGAGTTCAGGGGAAAACGCAGGGTAGAAAAAATTCACAAGGAACTCGCAGAAGCAGGGAAAGACGAAGAGACGGCGCATGGCGCATATGCAGTAGCGCGAGAAAAATATGCCTTACTCGAGCACAAAAAAAGAATGCTCAATACTCTCTTGAAAAATATTGAGATTGACATCGAATATGAAAAGATTTTTGATATACCGTCACTGATCGCAACAACCATAACTCCAGACTTCATTTGGTGCGTATTCGGCGCAGGAATAGGAACAGGGGTATACGCAAGAGCATTCCTGTCGGATACTATGCGGATCCTCGTCATCCCGAAAAAAGGGATTGTGCGCGCGTGGCGGACAGACCTTACGAACGAAACAAAAAGCTTTATCGGCCATCGCGCAGACAATAAAGGAGAAATGTCAGTACCTGCCCATATCTATTTCTATATTGCAAGAGGAGAAATTGGGGAAGCGGTACGCGCCTTGTATGGATACCTCCGCGGGAAAAGCACGATAGAGATAACACAAATAGATGAACATGCGACGGAAGAAGCGCTTGACAAGATACTTGCCTATCTCAAAACAGAGGTCTTCGGACCTTTTGAAGACAAGGAAGGCAACGATATGGATAACAAACAAGACCAAGCCGAAGAACCTATATGAGGAGGTGCAATATGATTTCTCCATGGCTGCGAAAGAAAAACGGAAGAAAATGGTTTATTACGCCCAAAGCCATTGAACTCTCCATTGAGGCAGAAGCGGACATACTGCTTGCCTGTCAGGAAGCTCATTTTTACGGCATAGAAACAATAAACCTCGGATCTGAAATCTCGGGATTGGGGCACGTCAAAAATAATGACTTCACTCTTTTTATATCCGACATTATCATTCCGGAACAGACAAATAGCCGAATACATACAGCGCTTGTCCATGGTGATATGGAACGAATACAGGCGCTCTTACGGGAAGCGGGGAAGCACGCAGATGAATATATTTGCTGGTGGCATAGCCATGTTACTGGAGACGCTGTTTTCAGCGACAAAGACGAACTGACGATCGGCAGTCTCCTGCCATTTATTCTTACTGACGTACATCTCTCTTTGCTCGCAAAAGGGAAAGACGTGCCTGAAGAAACATATGCCGGCCCTTTCGTTTCCATTGTTGCGAATGTGCAGAAAGAAATGTTCGCGCGATGCGACTTTATATATCGCAACGGCGGCCACTACGAAACGCAAAGAAATGAAAACATCCCGATCATCCGCAAGATTCCCGCCCTTACGGACAAAGAACGGCTAAGGATACGGGACGAACGCTATCCGAGGATACAACAGATAGTACGCGACCGGCTCACACTCACATTTGTCGATATACGATCAAAAATAAATACACAGCTGGAGGATACATTATGATTCAACATGATGTTACTCACGTAGGACTTGGGGGTATCGGCTCATGGGTACCTCCTTATATTGCGGCATACGGCTGCAATACGCTGTATCTTTTTGACGAAGATATTGTAAAAATACACAATTTCTCAAACCAAAATTATAGCTACCCCGAACATCTGGGAGTCCCAAAAGTAAAGGCGATGGAAATGAAACTAGACGGCATGGCGCAATGGCATAAATCCTTTAACCGCGACATGCAGATTATCGCAACGCAGAAAAAAGTGGATGAACATGATACATTTTCAGGGATCGTCATTGTCGCGGTAGACAGCGGAGAAGCGCGAAAAAAAATCTTTAAGGCGTGCAAGTTCAATCCAGCAGTCCACCTCTATATTGAAGCTGGGGCGGCAGAACATATCGGCAGAGTAAGCTGTCTTATTCCTCATGATAAAGACCAGGTAGCATTATACGAAAAATTCTTACGGGCAATGAAGGACGCTAGCGGGCCTCCTCCCTGCGTTTCGCGCTATATGGGTGGACAATTCGCAAGCGTTATTGCTTATTTTATCTATCGATGTGCGGAAGAAGAATGGCGGCCGGATACGCTCTACAGAAGCGAAATAAATTATACGGAAATGCCAACCCTTGAAACCGGCCCCCTCTATTGATATGATAAAGTAAAATACAGAGAATATGTAAACGGAGGGGCATCGCAATGCAAAAGCAACGAACGAAGCAGAAGGGAGGCGGGGATGACGGGAGAAACGAGGTAGAAGTTGAGGTTGTAACAGGCACCGGCGGAAAAGCAAAGATTAAAATAAAAAAAGGCACGACTCTTTCGCAATTAATCAGGTATAAGCTCAAACACAAACTTGAAGCAAACCAGACGGTGGAACGGAACCGGCATGTGATTGAGCATAAAGATGGAGAATTGTTGGAAGATCCAGTACTTGAAGAAAATGACCTGATTATCATCCGCACAGAGATCGTCGGCGGACCGAACATCGTTCTTTCATAACACATCACACATATACACAAAAGGACCGCATCGCGCATGCGGTTTATTTTTTTATTTTTTTATACTTTTTTAAGAATAGACCTCCGTGTTTTTGGGTTTTTAATTTTTATCATCTGGCCACGATCGTGAGGTAATGATAAAAACTTTCCTATTGATTTCCCTCCCAGATTTTCTCCCTCCAACCTGGCACTATACTATCCCACTGATCCCCTGGTCCTGCGGAACCCATCGAATTCTCCTTATCTGCAGTTTTACACTTTGGACACTCAAGAGACGGTAATGGATCTCCATTATCTTCTGCTTCATATAAATCCTTAAAATATTTCAGCTGAAGGAATATTAGTCCGCAACGCGCGCATTCGAAATCAAAGAAAAGTTCTTCGTATCTTTTCTTTCTTTCGATTCGTGTTTCCTCCTCAGATTCTTCTTGGAACCTCTCTACAGCAATCTCCTTGCCTCGATAAAGTGACTCAATGGAAGATTTAAAGTCTTCTTTTGTAGGCGGAGTATCGCGTTCCATAAATACCGCCTTGTTTATTTTTTTACCATCTTCTACAAAACTAAACTCAACTTTGTAACGTTTACGGAGTTTTTTCTTTTCCATTATCTTCTCCTTTTCAATTTGATTATCTTTCTGCTCAATCGTACTCATAATAAAAATTATAGTAGAATGTGTAACATTATATTGTATATTTTATCGGCATTATTAACATGTCAAATATATCGGCTCGGTAGGAATTGAACCTACAACCGGTCGTGTATAAGACGACTGCTCTGCCAGTTGAGCTACGAGCCGTTACAATCCTATCGGCTTCGGTTTTATGCCAAATGATTTTACGATAGTATTAAATTCTTCACGTTCCAATGATTCCTGATCAATAAGTTTTTTTGCGATCGCATCAAGCACATTATTATATTTTTGAAGAATGGACTGCGCCTGTCTGAATGCCTTTTTCATGAATCCCGACACTTCCATATCTATTATGCCTGCGACTTCTTCGGAATAATCGCGCTCATGCATCCCGAATTCCTTTCCTAAAAAGACGGCGTCCTCGTGCTTTCCGAACACTACGGGACCGATCTTGTCAGACATGCCGTATCGTGCGACCATGCTTCGCGCAATATCGGTTGCGATTCTTAAATCATTTGAAGCGCCGGTAGTTAAATCCTTAAATATCATTTTTTCAGCAACATATCCGCCAAGCGCAACCGCAAGTTCTCCCAAAAAGTGCGTTTTTGAGATAAGACGGCGATCCTCGCTTGGTAATTTAAGCGTGTAGCCGCCCGCGCGTCCGCGCGAAATAATCGTAACCTTATGCACCGGATCTGCATCGGGTAATACCGCGGCCACCAAAGCATGCCCCGCTTCATGGTATGCCGTAATTTTTTTCTCTTTTTCCGAAATGATCCTGCTTTTTCGTTCCGGTCCCAAAAGCACTTTCTCAATAGAATTTAACAGGTCCTGCTGGCTTATGGTCTGGCGATTTTGGCGCGCCGCAAAAATTGCCGCTTCATTCACAAGATTCTGGATATCTGCTCCTGAAAATCCCGGCGTGCGTTCCGCAACCCGCCGAAGCACAACTTCGTTTTCTACGCGCTTGCCCCGCGTATGAATCTTTAATATCGCCTCCCGCTCCTTGATATCCGGCAAATCAAGGACAACTCTGCGGTCAAACCGCCCCGGGCGCAACAGGGCCGGATCAAGCACGTCAGGCCGGTTGGTTGCCGCCATCACGATCACAGATTCATTCGACTCAAAGCCGTCCAGTTCAACAAGTATCTGATTCAATGTCTGTTCGCGCTCGTCATGCCCTCCGCCAAGCCCTGCGCCGCGATGCCTTCCGATCGCATCGATCTCATCAATAAAAACAATTGACGGTTCTGATTTTTTTGCCATTTTAAAAAGATCTCTCACCCGAGAAGCGCCGACTCCCACGAACATTTCAACGAATTCAGACGCGGAAAGATAAAAGAACGGAACGCCCGCCTCTCCCGCAACGGCGCGCGCAAGCAATGTTTTCCCCGTACCCGGCGCGCCCATTAAAAGCACTCCTCTGGGGATCCGCGCGCCAATCGCAAGAAATTTCCCGGGATTTCGCAGAAAATCCACAATCTCATACAGCTCTTCTTTCGCTTCCTCCACTCCGGCTACATCCTTGAACATAACGCGCTGTTTTTTATCGTCAGGCAGAATAACGCGCGCGCGGGATTGGCCGAACGTGAATGCCTGCAAGTTTGAACGCTGGACATTCCGCGTCGCAAACCAGAAAAAACCGATAATCAATAAAAACGGAATCAAAAACGGCAAAAGGTTGCCGACCCAATACAAAAATCCTGACGGCTCGCGAACCTCGATCTTCATCTGGCGCAATATTTCGGCGGATGCGCCGTAGTTGGTAAGTGTTTCAAAGAGCGAAATATCGCCTTCTTTTTTTGCCTTCTGCACCGTGCCGTCAAGAAGTGTAACTGTCACATTATTTCCCTCAACGACGATCTCGGTTAGCCTGCCCGCATTAATCTCGCCTACGAGATCGGAAAGCGTTACTTCTTCAATCCCGCGGAATTCATCGGCAAAAAACGACCATACAATGACCATACCCAATAAAATCAAGATCGCGAGCGCGATATTTTTTGAGAATAACTTCATACAAACATTATACGTATTCTCCTCTCATACAGTCAATCGTTTATGCATTATTATCATCCTCTTGAATGCCAAGCGGAAAATATGTCCGCGCGCGATATGACACGCCAAATGATGTTTTGCGCACTTCGGTAAGACGAATTTTTTTTACCGGGATCACTACGGTAAAAGGACTCACTCGCATACTCGCCTTTTCTGCTACATCGGGATTAATGTTCGACGCGACACTTCCCACGGTAAGGTGCGGCTTAAATTCCTGATCGCGAAAAGCCATGCGGGCATCCGAGAGCGCAAAACGCACCGCCTCCTGTAATCCAGATAGAACATCTACGCCATGCATATTGTCTATCGTAAAATAAAACGCTTTTCCATTTTCATATCCTGCAATCGGCCCTTCAGAAAAAGATGTGTTATCCAGCCTAATATCAAATGGATCAAAGCGACGCAGAACGTTACGCACTGCCCTTATTATTTCGCGCATGTCCGCTTCCGTATGCCTGCCGAGATGAAGAAGAGGAATATGGAAATTTTCCGAACGATGCAATTTTACTCCCGGTTCTTCCACGGCAATATGCGCTGAAATTTCTTTTGCAGAATCCTGCGGAAGACGAATTTCAAGGAAATATTCATACTCTTCAACACCGGCATCATTCGTATCTTTCTCCCTCTTTGGAGAGGGCGCGCCATCTGCGTCCGAAAAAACGGCATATGGCGTTTTATATGACAATCCGAGTTTGAGAATTTTTTGAAATTGCTCATCGGAAATTTTTGTGGGCGCAACCGACTGCGGATTTGCGCCGCCGTTTTGTATGGAATTCGTTGCATGATCGTAATACCATTCAGGAATATCAGCAATACGTCCGGGACGCACCAATTCGGAAATAGGAAGGTTTAGTTTACGGCCGCTCATATCCGCTTCATGAAGCCGGATGAATGAGGCAAGCGCGCGGAGATCGATTCGTTTCGTAGGACGGGTAAGAATATTCACATGCCCTCCTGTAGACCGTTGGGCAACGACATCTATGCCGCCTCCGTCTTGCGACCGCAGGAATCCCGCCATACTTGGATTATCCGAGTGGATAAAAACAACTTTTAATTTTTTCGAGCCATCTTGCTTCACCGTAAAAGATACGAGATTGCCGGCAGAAATAATCTGTTCAAGTTCTTGCGGCAGATCATGCGTACGCCGGTATTCTTCATTATAGTGCGCAACCAGTAGCGGAAGCACAATCTCAACTACACGGTCGGGCTTCTTCGCAAGGCTCCTATTTAAATGATAGACAAGGCTTGAAAGCCCAAATGCGCGGTCGATAGGATCTTCGGATATCGTACCTTTGCCGAACATATCGTCTCTGCGCGCATATTCAAGCATTTTCGCAAGCGCAGGATCTGCGGAGATGCCGAGGGCTTCCGACACAAGAAATGACGCGGTCGTCTTTTTGCCATGATGATCAAAACGCCCTCCGCCCACATCAATAAAAAGATGACCTTCCTGCTCCTTCTGAAACGCATCATCCGCATCTGTGGAATTTGCAAGAAGCTTGATTGACGCGGTCTTTACTCCCGGAAATAACTCTTCACCGAATTTTTTAAGTAAAAAAATGGCAACAATCGTATCTGGCTGGGGCATTGTTGGAAGAATGATAGTATGGATTTGGCTATGTTGTTTTGGCAGAGGATTTTCGCTCATACTTGACTTTAACACATAAATCAATTATAATACACAATAAACATAAAGTCAATGCCATACAAAGGAGGAAAATCATAATGAAAGGGCAGAAAAAGCTCTTTGAAAATCTAAGATTATCAAGCGCATACAATAACGGCGGAGCCGCAAAGGAAACAAAAAAAAGGGCGATTGTGAAGATGCTTGTTAAAAAACAAGCAGAGCTTGAAAAGCTCTGCAAATCATATCAGGGTGAAAACCCGATCGGTTTTATTATTGAATCCGCGGCGCGACTCTCGCCTTCCATTCCTAAAAACACGCCTGAAGCAGAAAAGATAGAAAGGGTTATTTTGAAAGAACTCCATCTTGCGGGAGAAAAAAACGCGGATTGTATTTGGATAAAAATCCGCGGCGCATACGCAACAATATGGGGAGTAAGTGAGATCAAAGCATCATACGAAGCGTTTTCAGGAAAAAGAATCCAAATCAAGAAAACTATCGAAAAAATTCCTGATATCGTATACAGGATCAACACGCAGCCAAATGCATTTCAAATACCGTATACGCTCAAAATAAAGGATCCGCTAATAACATCTCTCATCGTACCGTTTGATGAAAAAAAATGGTTTACGATAAAATCATCAGAGGCACAGCTGCTGGATGATTATCACATCCAGAAAATAGTGGAGATTGAGTTTACAAACCGAGAACTCATCTTCATTGCCAAAAAACTATTCCGGGATTACGATCCCCTGCCGCATATCCGCTTCTATGAAAGCGATCAGGGGGTTTATGAGGAAATCATGAATCGCGTCATCACAAAAGCTGCTGCCGCGGTAACTTTGTTCTACACGCAGGCAGGAATTCTCTCACCAACACACAAAAAATATGCAAAAGAAATAGGTCTCTTCGTCCTCTTATACGGGAGAATACCTCTTTCAAAAAATGAAGTTCGCGCCGTACGAAAAATCATGAAACCCTTGTCCAAGGATGAACTTCTCTACCCGCGGACAGACGAGAGATTCATTGCTGCAACATTGGAGAATAATACACATCTGCAGAATGTCGTGTCGTTTTTTTATGAAACGATGCAGCGCGACAACCTCAATAATAAGCAGGAAAACGGTGTTAAAAAAATGCTTGAAAGGTTTTGTGCGGGGCTTTTTAGCGCAATAGAGCATAGCCGCCGTAAAGGAAAATCAGAAGTCAATATTCGTATGACTCCGATGAACATAGTCACCTTTGGTGCCTACATTTCGTAATTACATTATATGTTATATGCGCAAAATCAAAACCCTGGCAGAAAATTATATCTAAGATATAATTTTCTGACCAGGGTTTTTGCGTTCTAGAGAAAAACTTTACATCGAAAACTTTTTTAGAACATCTTTAATAATACCAAAGATGTCCTGATCCGACCTTTCGGTCGGGATGGCGTCGGAACTTTCCGTACCGTTTGCTACAATATAACGGTCCGGAATAACTTTCCAGCGTTCTTCTTCGCCCGCCTGTAATTTCTGCAGAATCGGCGCAATAACACTTCTTGGAGAGGAGAACTTCTTATCAAAAAATATTATTGCGTTTTTTGTTTTGGCGTCACGAATAGCCAAAACATCGTACTTCTTCTGATTCACGTCGGCGACAAACTTATTGTCGGTTACAAAATACCCGATATGAAACTCACTCCCAACAGAAATGTACGCCGGGGCAACATGTAGTGCCTTCTCTTGCTCTTGCTCCGCTCTTTTGTGAAGGCTGTAAAACCATTCTATCCTTGACCTGACATTCTCCGAACCAACGCCTTCGCTCACCAAATCACGCAAGTAGCGCGATAAACTAAACGGCTGGAAAGAGGATTTAATCACAGAAAGGATGTCACTGAATGCTTCGACGTTTGGCACTTCCTTTTTGTCAAGGATATTATTACGGAATGCCCGTACGACATCTGCCGCGCGAACCACTACCTCTGCCGGGTCATACCCCAGCCTGTACGCTTGTCGGCATAACCATGTTATAGAATATGGATACGACCGTAAATGGCCATCTTTATCGTTCTTCTCAAAAATAGCCATAATCCGCTTATCGGCATCAAGAGTTAGCTCTTGTCCGAAATGATTGAATACTGCCCTCAATGCTCCTGTTCCGCGAAGAAGAGGAAATTTCCCTTCCTCAACGCATTGAGACACATTAACTGGCTGATCAGAAAATTCAATCGCGAGTTCGCCGATCTCTTTTTCTAAAAAAAGAGAAAGGTAGAAATATGCCGCTATACCATGAAGTACTGGGCGCCTACCGCCGAAAGGACCTGTAAAAATCACTCCTGTAAAATCTTTCATTTGAAACCTCCTTCTTCTTTATTCTTTTGTGAATTTCGAAATGTATTATAGCATATCTGAATAAAAAAAGCAAGCCCTTGAGAAAGAGGTAAGAACCTACTTCTACAAGGGCTTGTAGTGCTTTACTTATTCATCTTCATCATAGTCGACTGTGATGAAGGGAGATGGCGCTTGGAACGGGTCAGAGGGAAATTCTGTAGCTTCATCACCGGATGTTTCAGTACGAGGCGACTCCTCGTCTTTCGCATCCGATTTCTCTGATTTCGGGCGGTAACGGCGTGGCTGTAAATACGATGGTGCATCCTCCCGCTTAATGCCTTTTTTACGACAATAGGCATCAAGCAGAAAGTAAAGTGCTGGATCCGGTACTTCAGAAAAACTAGATACAACACCGAGCTTCATTCGAAGCCTCTTCTCGGTATCAGAGTCAGACCCATATAGTTTTTCCACCAGTTGCAGTGTTGCTGCATCTGACGTTCCGTTTGAGCGTTTAAAGACAAAAGCTAAGGGTCTTTTTTCATCATCATGAGAAATCCCAAAAACGATGAAAGTTCCTTCTTCTGTCCCTTCAAGCACAGCGATAAAATCCTGCGTTTGATACGCTTCTTCTGCCCGTTCAATTACCCAACCGAGTTCAAAGCGCTCGTTTTTGCGCTGTAAGGCTTTAATAACTGGCTTCTGCAATTCCTCAACAGGTCTATATTCACCCGGTTTGGGCAATCCGTTGCAGATCGTTTCGCGCTCATCCTTGTCTTCTGGAAATGCGACAGTATAGCCGCCCTTTCCATCGGCGTCAAAACGAAAACGTCTTTTTCGGCTCACCTTATCAAGCCCGTCCCAGCCTTCAATTGATACTGGGCACTGTCCGGCTACTTTCCCGGTCAGCAACTGTTCAAAGGTAATGGGGCTTGAGAGCTTTTTCCAACTGATGAACCTGTCAAGTTCTTTCCTGAACTCCCTCCGATCCTTCAGCTCTTTTAAGTGGATTTGGATACTCTCTCGGATAAGGCTGTTTCTTATATCTTCAATGCCTTTCTTGCCGACATCAAAGAATATAGAGAACTGTCCGCGCCACGACCCATTCGGATCATTCTGTCGTGGTCCGAACATACGTCCTAAAAGATGCTCGTCGGTCTTCATGACTTTCAGTTCTACCTGATTAATCCTCTGCTTCCTTCTCCCGATTTCTATTAGGTTCACATCAAGACCCACGAGTAAACGACCATAAAAGATTAGTTGGCCTTCTTTTTCCCGTTTTAAGGGAAGAATATAGACGCCGATAACCCCGAGCTGATCGGTCTTGCCCAATACTACCGACTCAAATGTTTCAGACGAAATCAATCTTGGGTACTTTTCGGATCCCAAGACGTAGGGCTCGATCTTTTTGCGATAGGCCTCTTCCTCCTGCCTTTCGGCTTCTTCAACGGGAGCAAGAAAATCCTGTATCAGCACATCCTCTACAATCGCGCGCAGGAACCTGTCTTTCGCGTAATCAGGATGGATCATAAACGCTTTGCCATCCCAACTGAATGAAAAGGCATCAAGATGATCCTTTTCATCTGCCAAAACCAGGAAACCCTTCTCACGCCAGGCTTCTACCACCTTATCAATCGCCTGGCCATATTCGGCTTGTAGGCCGATTCTGAAATCGGGTAAATGATCTGTCTCCTTTATAAGAATATCATCTACCATTTTGCGGAATCCGCTCCGTAGCATGGCAAGACGAGGAATACTCGGATGTTTTGCAACAATCTCCGTCTCCGTCTCCTTAATCTTCTTTAGCTGCTCCTCGATTTCTAAAATCGAGTTTTGTATCCTCTTTTCAGAGATCTCGCGCTCTGTTTCTTGCAACAGACCGCGCAACTCCTCGATCTCGGCCTCATAATCCCTCTCTTCCTTATACAAATCAGCCAAAAAACTGATCCATCCCTCGGTCCTTTCTGTTGCCAAGGCTCTCCTCTGTGCTGAGTCCTCTTCCAACAGCCGTTTCCGTGCGGCTTGGATCCTTTCTTCTAATGTTTCTTCTTGCTTCTGTTCCACCATGGAACACCTCCTTGTAAAATTAGATTTTTACTTCTGTGCACTAAAACCAAAAAACGTTACAACACTCCTGGAATACTTAATCTATCCAGCTTAATCTATCCAGATCACCTCCTTGCTTATTGATTTTTTAGATTTTTTATACTCAAAGACCTAGCTTAAAATCCCCCCTATTATACAGCAATAATAGAAAATGTCAACCCTCGCTGACAAATAATATAGAAAGCAGAGAACCAAAGGGGCAATATAAACAACATAAAAAGGCCTTCGGAAGAAGGCCTGATTTAGTTCAAAGCAGCTAGTTTTTCTTGGTAGATCTTCTCTGCAGTTCTGTGAGCGGGCAGATTTTTTTTCTCGCTGTGATCAAAAATCGTTTCGAGCGCTTTTGGAATCTCTTCGAAAATAGTATGCAGCAATGCGCCGTGGTTATATCCCCCGTTGAGCGTTTCAAAATAAACTTTCCGTAAGCCGCCCGAATTAATAATATAATCCGGAGCGTACAAAATGCCCTTTTGATGCAATGCGTCGCCATCTTCCATGGAAAGCAGCGCATTATTTGCAGAACCGGCTACAATTCGATATTGCGCTTCTGCAATTGTGATTCCGCCGAGGGAACAGGGGACAAAAACATCAACATGACTTGCAAAAATTTCTTCTATAGAAACAACAGAACAACTTCCACCAAATTCTGCCGAAGCTCTTTTTGTTTTCTCTTGATCAATATCTGCAATAACTAACCTGCCGCCTGCCTGATGGATAAAACGCGCAATGGGGTAGCCGGTTTTCCCTAGCCCCTGAACCGCAAATGAACGGCCTTCGCATGAATTGCAGCCGAAAACTCTACGAAGGCAAACCCGAATCCCTTCAAATACCCCAAGAGCAGTCATTTGAGATGTTAAATCAGAAATATTGGAAAGATCAGGGAAAGGCATCTCATCAATGTTATTTGCCAATCCCGCAATATGCCTCGTGTATTTTGCAACCTCAAAGGCGTCAGGATAATGAAATCCAGCATCTTCCGCAGTAACGTATTGGCCCCCGAGCGCATTAATACATTCGGCAATAAATTGATATAAAGCTTCGTTTTTATCACAATCAGGGTTTGCAATAAGTACCCCCTTTGCCCCGCCTACGGGCAAATTCGCCATAACGGCTTTCCGCGTCATTCCTGCAGACAGACGCAAAACATCCGTCCTTGCCGCATGAAAAGTCGGGTATGGGTAAATACGAAATCCACCTATAGTCCTTCCCTGAATCTTTCTATGAATAGCGATGATCGCTGATTTATTTACCTTTTTATTAAAAAAGACCGCTTCAAGCTCATGACCATCGAACTCTGGATTTAGATACGCATATGGCATTGAATACCTCCCCGGAATACATCTTTTGCAAAAAATTTTAAAATAAATCCATAGATAGTTTATACGAAATAGGCAGAAAAATCAAGGTATGAAAATCTTTGATTTTTAGGGATTTTTAAGATATCATAACCGATATTGGAGCAATGTTGCCGAGGTGGTGGAATGGCAGACACGCACGACTCAAAATCGTGTGCCGCAAGGCATGAGGGTCCGACTCCCTCCCTCGGCATTCAAAATCTTCTTTTGCAAATTAAAGACAATTTGCTATTCTAAAAAGATGCCGAATGACTACCCTATACAACCGGATACCAGCGGCAGCATTTTTTCGGTGGAAACCGACCGGATAAAGCCGAATCCGCACCAGCCGCGGCGCGAATTCGACGAGCAAAAATTAAAGGAACTTGCCGATTCAATACGCGCATACGGCATTTTGCAGCCGCTTGTTGTGATACGCCAAGAGATTGAAGTGCCTACAGGCACTAAAGTGGAATACGAGCTTATCGCTGGAGAACGGAGGTTGAGAGCCGCAAAACTCGCGGGAATCGCAAAAGTTCCCGTTATCATCCGTCAAGAGCCGCCGGAACGCATTAAGCTTGAAATCGCATTAATAGAAAATGTCCAACGCGAAGATTTAAATCCCATAGAACGCGCAGAAGCATTTAAACAGCTCTTGAATAATTTTGGCTTGAAGCAGAAAGAGATAGCTGATCGCATCGGCAAATCGCGCGAATTCATCGCAAATTCCATCAGGATATTAACGCTTCCTAACACGATAAAAGAAGCACTGATCGCACGCCGGATATCAGAAGGCCATACAAGACCTCTTTTAATGCTTGATGACCGGCCAGAAGAACAAAGCCGAATGCTGGATGAGATTATTTTCAAAAAATTAAACGTGCGGGAGAGCGAAAAGCTCGCACGGCGCGTTGCGGCTGATCGCGCGCGGAAAAGAGAGCCGTATTTCGATCCAAAAGTAAAACAAATGGAAACAATACTTTCGGATGCCTTGGGCACGCGCGTATCCATTGAACGCAAAGGGCCGGGAGGCCGCATTTTCATTGATTTCTTCTCACCCGAAGACCTGCATATTCTTCTTACAAAGGTAACGCATCAGGAGATTGCGCCCGAGATCTTAATCCCGCCGGATCATTTCAAAGAATTTGAAAAAGAGCGCGAGAAAACATCACTGTCCGAACACGAAAAGGCACACATACAGCCTGATGGGAAAGATGTTTCCGAAATAGCAACAGCAGAGACGCATGGAGAAAATGAATCATCTTCGTCTCCTGGACAACACGAAGCGTTGTCCATTAAAGATACTGAGGATGAAGGGCAAGCAACAGACGAAGACCTCAAACATTTTTCTATTTAGATCGTACGTTCTCTCCTACCTATCTTGACTGATTGCACGCCTTTGACGCGTTTAATGCGGGCGCGCACCCGATGAATGTCGTCTTTGCTATGCGGAATAAAACTAATTTTTATTGAGGCGTATGCATTATCCCCTCTCACATGGCTTTCAATATCTTTAATGCTGATGCCGGAAGACGCAATGGCGGAAGAAACATCTTTAAGTATCCCCACCCGATCCTCAATCTCGACTACAATTTCTATTGGCTCCTGCTTGCGTAACAATATCTTCCCTGTCTGTTCGCGAACATACCGCCTAATGTGATTGCGCGCCATGGATGTTTTTACAAAAGTAAGCCATTCGCGCGACGGATGCTGGTTTTTCTTCGTAAGTATCTCAACCACGTCCCCGGAATGTAATTCGGCATCAAACGAACTCATTTTGCCGTTCACTTTTGCTCCCACCGCATGATCCCCGATCTCCGAATGGATATGGTATGCAAAATCAATTGAAGTAGCTCCTTCCGGCAAATCAATAACATCACCCTTAGGCGTCAAAACAAAAATACGGTCTTTAAAAAAATCAATCTTTAATGACTCCAGAAAATCTTCGGAATTCATTTTTCCTTTCCGGAACGAACTCTGCCATTCCTTGAGTTGCGCGACCCAGGCAAGTTTTGGATTAATGGACGCGCCTTCTTTCGGCTTTCCTGCATGCTCCCACATCCAGTGCGCCGCAATTCCAAATTCCGCTTCCTTATGCATTTCTTCAGTCCTGATCTGAAATTCAACAATCTGGCCATCAATACAGAAGACGGTCGTATGGAGGGACTGATAGCCGTTCGGTTTCGGAAGCGCTATGTAATCTTTAATGCGCCCGGGCAGGGGTTTCCAATGCTTGTGGATCAAGCCGAGAACGCCATACGCGTCATTCACATCATGAATGATAATGCGAACCGCCACCAAATCAAAAATGCGCTCCCAATCCATGTCATAACGCTGAAGCTTTTTCCATAAACTATAATAATGCTTTGCCCGCGCATGAATTTCAAGCGCTTTAATTCCTTCACGATTCAATTCTTTTTTGATAATCGGCATTACGCGCTCAAGATATATCTCGCGTTCAGGCAGGCGTTTTTTAACTTCTTCCTCAATCCAGAAGTATTCATCGGGATAGACGTAGCGAAACGCTAAATCCTCCAGTTGCGCTTTTATTTCCCCCATTCCCAGCCGATCAGCAACCGACGCATAAATATCAAGAGTTTCTTTTGCGATACGTTCGCGCTTTTCAGGATACGGCAAGGATGAAAGCGTTTCCATATTATGAAGACGGTCGCAAAGCTTAATAATAACCACTCGAACGTCTTTTGCGACTGCGAGGAACATTTTACGCATCGACTCAACCGTACGTTCAACGCCATGGTATCTCAGCTTGTCAACTTTCGTAACACCGTCAACCAAAAATGCGATATTTTCTCCAAATCTCTTCCGGATTTCTTTCAACTCTGCGCCCTTATCTTCTACCGTGTCATGAAGCAGGGCTGCCGCGATCGTTTGCGAGTCTAATCCTATTTCGGCAACTTTCAACGAAACCGCTATGGGATGCAGGATATAATCATCTCCCGAATGGCGCTTCTGTCTTTCATGCGCCTTAGTCGCATATAAAAAAGCAGCCTCAAGGAGGTTAAGATCTTCTTTTGAAAAATGCGATTTCGGCAATTGTTTTTTATATTCAATCCATGTCATAATTTTTTTTCTCCTCTTTATAGCGGCAATCTTTATTAGAACATTTAATTCCATTCTTTAATCCCACCAATGCGCTGCTGCATTGCGGGCACATCTTCCCCGTCGGCTTCTGCCATACGGCGAAATCGCAGTCGGGATAGCGTGAACAGCCATAAAATACACGACGCTTGCGCGTTCTCCGCTCCACTACATCTCCTTCTTTGCATTTCGGACATTTAATATTGAGCGGTTCTGCAGGGATCGCTTTTGTAAATTTGCAGCCGGGAAAACCGGAACACGAAATGAACTTCCCAAACCGCCCGTGGCGTATCATTAATTTTTTCCCGCATTCGGGGCAATTCTCATCAAGCGCTTCGGTCATATCTTCTTTTACGACCGTTTCATATTTTTCTTGAAGGTCCTTTGCAAACGGTTCATAAAAATTTCTGATAATAGCGTGCCATTCTTTCTCTCCTTCTGCTATTTCGTCGAGTTGCTGTTCCATCTCCGCCGTAAATTCTATATCAACGATTTGGGGAAAATGTTTAACCAATATCGCGCTTACTTTTTCGCCTATCTCGGTCGGCTCAAATTGCTTTTGATCGTTCTTAACGACATAATGCCGGTCCTGGATCGTTGACATAGTCGGCGCATACGTTGATGGCCGTCCTATACCGAATTTTTCAAGCGTCTTAATGAGGGATGCCTCTGTGAACCGCGGAGGCGGCTGGGTTTGACGCTCATCATCTATGAGCTCATGAAGGACCAGCGCGGTTCTTGGTTCAAGCGCCGGGAGAAACGTGTCATCTTTTTTTGTCGGCGTAATTCTTAAAAATCCGTCAAACCGAAGGATGCTGCCTGCCGTTCGGAATTCATAAGAATGCGTTTTATCTGCCGCGTGCGCTGCGATCACGAATAATGTCTGTTCAAATTCCGCTTCTTTCATCTGGCTTGCAACAAATCTTTTCCAGATAAGCGAGTAAAGTCTGAACTGATCCGATGTTACATTATCTTTAATATCATTCGGCAGAAGATCTACACTCACCGGACGAATCGCTTCATGCGCTTCTTGCGCGCCCTTTGCCTTTCTCGTAAATATCCTGGGATGTTCCGGGACGTAATCGGCGCCATATGCCTCTTTGATATGATGACGCAGCGCGCCGAGCGCTTCCTCTGCGACACTCAGAGAGTCTGTCCGCATATACGTGATAAGGCCGGTCGCGCCCCCTTTTTTTAATTCTATTCCCTCATATAACTGCTGGGCTATGAGCATGGTTTTTTTAGAAGAAAAGCGAAGACGGGACCATGCGGCCTGCTGCAGTGTTGCTGTGGTAAACGGAGGCGACGGCTGTTGAAAGCGCTTCTTTTTTTCTACTTTTGCGATAGTAAACGAGTCCCGATCAATGCGCCCAATCGCCTCGTTCACGATCTTTCTTTCTGTAATGCCGGGCTTCTCTATTGCTATTTCATCAATCGCAAAAAGGACCGCTTGAAAATGGGTGCATGCATTGCCGCTATCGGAACACCCTTTTTTTTGAAGATCTGCGGCAAGTACCCAGAACGTCTGCGGTTTAAAATTCCTGATTTCATTCTCCCGCTCCACAACCAAACGGAGCGCGACTGACTGTACACGGCCCGCGGAAAGGCCACGCGTTATCTTTTTCCATAAAAAGGGCGAAAGCTTATAGCCTACTAAACGATCAAGAACGCGTCGCGCTTGCTGTGCTGCCACCAAATCATTATTAATGCCCCGGGGATGCCGCAATGCCTCCTTGATTGCTTTTTTGGTTATCTCATGAAAAACAATGCGCTCAATATTTTTAACCTTCCCTCGATCTGACCCCTGGACGAAGGTTGATTTTTTATTTTTGCCCTGACTCAAGCCAAGGGCATGAATAAGATGCCACGCGATCGCTTCTCCTTCGCGGTCTTCATCGGTTGCAAGTATTATCGTATCCGCCTTCTGCGAAAGTGCTTTTAATTTTCTTATAATCGGCTGAACTTTGCGCGGAACAACATATTGAGGTTCAAAATTATTTTCCACATCAACGCCTAACGTATAGGAGGGAAGATCACGAATATGACCATACGAAGATTCTACGGTATATTCTTTGCCAAGAAAACGAGCTATGGTCCTTGATTTAGTTGGGGATTCTACGATTACTAATTTCATATCTTATAAAATAAGCCGTCTTTATTTTTGATCGCCCCTGCGATCTCAAGCGCGCTTAAATGAATATTAAGCTCCTGCATTGAACATTGTATCAAATCTCCTAATTCATCAGCTGTTTTCGGTGCCGCAAGCGAATGGAGAATATGGTGCTCTATTTCATCAATCTTGTCAAGATTTGGCTTTTTTTTCTCTACCCCCAAAAGCTCTAACACATCTCCAGCGTCCTGAATAAGAGCTGCGCCCTCTTTTAATAAAGAATGCGTGCCTTTCGAATTAATAGACCGCGCCTCTCCCGGCACCGCGCCGACATCGCGGTTTGCGTCAAGCGCCAAGCGCGCAGTAATTAATGCTCCGCTTCGTTCTGCGGCCTCTACAATAATAGTTGCTTGACTCAGGCCTGCTATAATACGGTTTCGTTCAGGAAACGTCCATTTTGTAGCATTTGCCTTCCCGCCATATTCAGAAATGACCAACCCATTATTACGTAAAATATCTTCCGCAAGCTTCCTATTGATAGCCGGCTGGATATTTTCAATCCCGGAGCCAAGTACTGCCCATGTCGTCCCCCCGCCCCCTAAAGCGCCTCTGTGCGCCTGCGCATCAATACCCATCGCAAGACCGCTTACAATAATGGCGCCTTCAAGCGCCAGATCTCGCGCAAGCATAAACGCCATCTCCATGCCATACGATGTTGCGCGGCGCGAACCGACAATCGCGACAATTGGCACTTTTTGTTCATATGCATTTTTTAACGATTCTGGGACGCCACGAACATACAACTGTTTCGGCGCCTGCGCAATTTCTTTCAGAAGCGCGGGATATTCTTTATCTTGTAATGCAATCTTCCGCATTTTTTTATGATAATAAGTTTTTAGCAAAACACAAAATCACCCTTGATGTTTGATATCACAAATGATATAAAGTAAAAAAAGAATGAAAATGGAGGAAATGTATGGACTTTGACAACACACTCATTGACGCATTAGCGCCAAAAGCGCGAATCCTTGTGATAACAGGCGCCGGCATCTCAAAGGCAAGCGGCCTCGATACGTATCGAGGAGTCGGCGGAATATGGAACACAATTGACTATGAGAAAGTGGCGACAAAAGAAGCATACAACAATAATCCGAAAGAAATTGCGGAGTACTGGAAAAAGATGAAAACAGATTGCGAAAAAGCAGAGCCTAACTCTGCACATATAACTCTCGCTGAAATGGAAAAGTTTTATTCGAAATTTCAGATTATCACGCAAAACGTTGACGAGTTACATCAACGCGCAGGAAGCAAAAACGTCCTTGAAATTCATGGATCGCTCTTTCGTGAACGACAAGATGCACACAACGTAGGGATGCCTGATATAGTATTATACCGAGAGCAATATTCACCAACCGTTCTGAATACAATTATTCAATTTTTAAACACTATCAGACCGCAAGCCATGATCGTTATAGGAACATCATGTGCGATCCCACTCATTGGAGAAATAATTATGCAATCACAATTGTTTAAAAGTACAGTTATAGAAATCAATATTGAACCGACTATTCCTTCCTTTGCCGTATGGAAAAAAATTGAGTTAAAAGGGAAAGCAGAAGAAGTGCTGCCTGCATTATGGGGCGCTATAAAAGAAAAATATCAAAACACCTAAGAAATAACAGAGTGATAAATAAAAATCTCCACCCCATATTATTATAGAAGATACAAAAACCCCAGTTTCTTTAAAAGAGAAACGGGGTATTTTTATTGCAATGAGTATTGATGTTTTAAAAAACGGCGACCTGCCACGTCCCATGTGACAAAATCTCTATTCGTATCTCGTTATAAGTCGCACCCAAAGCCTTGCTCATCCTATCTACCTTGTCTTGCAGTTGCATCGCTCGAGCGCCATATCGACATATCAAAACAAAAAACTCAGGACCATAATCAGGACTAGTTGTGATTTGGAGGATATATTTCAACATCTTCACTTCTGCTTCCTGAAGCCTACATAAGAAATTCTCGACTTCACTCTTTATCACGTCAGACCACTCCATAAGGCACACTCCGCATGTTTCGTCATCGTCTGGCGACTGGGATGGTTGCCTAAATATAAGAGGGTGATCGCAATTCGACTGCAAAGACTTTAATTGCTGCCGAATCTCGCGAAGTTTCTTCTCAACTTCCATGCGTTTCTCGCGTAAATTATTGATGTATTGTTGGGTATTATTCTCATCTTTCCCTGTCCAAATGATTTCTTCACAGCCAGAACAAAATATTGTCTCTTGTTCACGGACTAAAGCCAGCGGAGGATGACTACATCTCATCTTAAGATCATGCGCTTTCCGTGCGTAGTCTTTTCCCTGTTCTGCAAGGTTAATCGCTAACCCATTGATAATTACATTCTCGTTCATATATAACCCCCTTAATGTTTATCAATATCTTTAGAAAGGATATCAAATAACCTCAATCTCGTCAATCTAACCAACCTCTTAACTTTTTATTTCTTTATATTTGCAGATATTTCCAGATTTTTGTCAAAAGTGTCAAAAGTCCGACTTTTGACACTTTAGAGATCGATTAAATATTCCTCGGAGATATTCTTCTTAATCGGCGTTTCCTCTATAAAACGCTGATATTCTTTGCCGCTCTTGAATTGATCAAGGACCAACGATGGGCTCAAAAAATTTCCCCACCTATTTTCTTCTACGTAATCTTGGTAACTCGACCATGGATATTGAATTTCTTTATTGCGCCATTTTGTTAATTCGCGGGGATTTAAATGAATGTAGGCCGAAAGATACTGCAAATATTCGTCTCTATCGATATGAACGGCTTGAAATGCACCGCCGAATAGATGGCCGGTGCGTTTATACTTTATGTTGAAATATTTTGTATACGCAGTTAAAAGCCGCTGCATAAATCGAGAAATACTACCCTCTTTTAACTCATCTAAAATCAAATGAAAGTGGTTAGGCATAAGACAAAAACTAACAAGCCCTATGTACTTTGTTTCTACAACCTCTTGAAAGATATCTTTGTCAAAAGTCCGACTTTTGACAAAAGGGACTAAACGACCAATCTGCGGAAATATTATTTCTCCCTGCAATAAAAATAAAAGGGAAAGAAAACGCCATCTGTCATGATCATTAAGATAGACTAATCGCTTCTCTACTCCACGATTATATACATGATAATATTCCCCTTCCGCAAAATTTCTCTCCATAGAACTATTATCGCTTCACAAACGAAAAATGTCAAAAGTCGGACTTTTGACATTTTGATAATTTTAGGATAAACGCAAATATCTCCAGATTTTCCAGATATCTCCTGCGCCCATAACAACCACAATATCATTATTACGAACTGTTTTTTTTAAGAATCGGGCGGCATCCTTAAATGACGGCATATACAATGCTGGCGTTTTTTGTTTTATGATCGCGCGCGCAAGCTTTTGAGAATTTACTTCTTTCTTCAAACTCGCCGTCTCACGCCCCGCTACACTATAGATGTCGAGCATTATGACGCCGTGCGCGCTGCTAAACGCTTTCGTAAAATCGCGGAAGAGATATTTCGTGCGCTGATATTGATGCGGCTGATAAACGCACCACAGCTTCCCTCTCTGCAATCGCTTTCTATATTTTTGGCGTACTCCGGTAAGCGTCGTTTGAATTTCTGTCGGATGATGGCCATAATCGTCATACACAAATGCGCCGTTCAATTTCCCCTTATATTCCATCCGCCTTCCAACGCCTGAAAACCTCTTAAGCGTCTGCCAAAAAATATAATCAGGGATACCGAGAATATGCGAAAGCATGAATACGGCAAGCGCATTTGATACATTATGCTCTCCACAAAGCTTCATAGTATGGCGTATTTTTTCTGCCGCTTTTTTTTCTGAAAACGAATAATATATTGTATGA
Organism: Candidatus Niyogiibacteriota bacterium; assembly: GCA_016204155.1. Classification (GTDB taxonomy): domain Bacteria; phylum Patescibacteriota; class Minisyncoccia; order 1-14-0-10-42-19; family 1-14-0-10-42-19; genus 1-14-0-10-46-36. Next base: position 29,173 of record JACQLG010000063.1, read on the forward strand.
CGCACGCCGCAGGAAACAGCAATCTTTTTTATCTCTGCGTCATCTTTGTTCGCAATAATATATCCTTTCTCCGGGACGCGTGCAAGAAAACGGCGAAAATGAGCAAGGGTCTGCTTGAATGTCCTAAAGTAATCAATATGCTCCCATTCCACAGATGTCCAAATCACAACATCCGGATGATAGTGTAAAAATGACCCCTTATATTCATCCGCTTCAATAACCAAGAAATGTGAATCGCCGTATAAAAAATTTGAGTTATGGAATTCCGGGACTGTTGCGCCGACAATAACAGTCGGATCAAGCCCTGCGTGCTTCAATAAAACGCCGGCAAAACCGGTGGTGGTACTTTTACCATGCGTCCCGCAAATTGCAATTGTGTATTTTTCTTTTGTAAGTTCGCCAAGCGCTTCAGGATAGCTCCGAAGAACAACTCCACGCTTTTTTGCCTCGCGGATCTCCGGATTCATATTCCTGCCCGTAATACCCACAGCTTGACTATATATCACATGATCTGCTTTTTTAGGCACGTTTCCCGCCTCATGCTTTCCTAGATGGACAAGAATCCCTTTCTTGCGGAGCATTGCGATAATGGGAGATGGCGCCTCATCCGAACCCGAAACGCGCCATCCTTCATGCAAATACCACTGCGCAAGCGCGCTCATGCCGATGCCGCCGATGCCGATAAAGTGAACTGATTTTTTTGTCATTATTTTTATTTTACTCGCCAAAATGAAAAATGACTACTTTTACAAACAGTTGACAGGATTTGCCGCCGTGCTATACTACAAGAAATGCAAGTAATTACGGCACTCCTGCCTTATCTTCAGATACTTATATCTGCGCTTCTCGTAATAGCAATCCTTCTCCAGCAGCGCGGCACGGGGCTTGGCGCGGCTTTTGGCGGTGAAGGAAATATTTATCGGACAAAGCGCGGATTTGAGAAAACGCTTTATCGCGGAACTATTGCGCTTGCGGTGCTATTTTTTGGAACAGCATTCCTTCAATTGCTTCTCTAGATTATTATTCTGTGAAAAAAATCTTCTCATTTCTGGGACGGCGGTATGATCCGCCATCCCCTCTCGAAATACAGGCGATCATCCGACGCTTCAGCCGAATTGAACAAGCGGTATTTCTCTTTTTCGTCATCCTTCTTCTTATGGGCGTTGCAGGGCTTGTCTGGGGGATCAATAATACATTCTCAAAAGAAGCGCCTGCGAATCGCGGTACATGGCGCGAAGGTGTTGTCGGACTTCCTCACACGACAAATCCGCTTCTTGCCCTATCAGATACTGACCGCGACCTGATATCGCTCATATACGCGGGGCTTATGCGTCCGGACGGCTTGGGCCGCCTGCAAAACAGCCTCGCGGAAAATTACACTATTTCTCCCGACGGCCTTGTCTATACATTTATTCTTAAAGAGAACCTAACGTGGCAGGATGGAAAACCGTTCACTACAAACGATATTGCATTCACCATCGCTCTTGCGCAAAACCCGGAGCTCAAAAGTCCGGTGCGCGCAAGCTGGGAAGGTGTCAATGTAGCAATTAAAAATGACCGCGAAATTGAATTTCGGCTCGAACAAACCTATGCCCCTTTCCTTGAGAATACGACGCTCGGAATCCTACCGAAACATATTTGGAATGGCATCCCCATAGAACAGCTCAGTTTATCCAAGTTCAACATTGAGCCAGTCGGCGCAGGACCTTACAAAGTTAATGCCATAGAACGGAATTCATCGGGGATTATCACAAAATATGTACTTCAAGCATTTAAGGATTATGCTTTGGGAGAACCTTTTATCTCATCTTTTGAATTCAGGTTCTATCCGTCAGAACGATCGCTTCTGGCCGCATTTGAAAAAAGAGAAATAAACGGCATTGCAGGAATATCGCCCCAGCGTCTGCCTGATGCCGAACATCAGTGGACAACGTTGCACGCTCTGACATTGCCGCGCGTATTCGGAATATTCTTCAACCAAAACAAAAAAGATGCCTTCAGCAAACAAGAAATACGCGAAGCCCTTAGACGCGCCGTGGATCGGGAACGAATCACGAAAGAAGTATTCGGCGGATTTGCAAAATCTCTTTTTTCTCCCATTCCGCCGGGAACATTGGGCGCGCTTGATATAGCAAACGATCCTTCTTTTGTTTCTATGTCGTCTCCGGAAGAAGCGCTCCGACTTTTCGAACGGAACGGATGGTCGCAAAAAATTCCCGGCGAGAATAAAGATATGCCGACAAACACAACAAAACTCACAAATAAGAAGGGAGATATATTCCGTTTTACTCTTGCAACATCAAACGTACCCGATCTTGTGCGTACCGCGGAACTCCTGAAAGAAATGTGGGGAGCGCTGGGCATAGAAGTGGAACTCCGGATATTTGAGGCAAGCGACCTGAACCAAAACGTTATTCGTCCAAGAGAATACGAAGCGCTCCTGTTTGGAGAAATTGTGGGACGCGATCCCGATCCATTTTCATTCTGGCATTCCTCACAACGGAATGATCCGGGCCTAAACATTGCGCTGTATACCAATGCAATGGTTGATACCCTGCTTGAAAAAGCGCGGATGCTTTCTGACGAAGCGGAACGAAAAGAAAAATATGAAGCATTCCAGAAAGAAATCATACGGGACGATGCCGCGATTTTTCTTTATTCTCCTCTTTATCTCTATATAACAGATAACAGATTAAAAGGATTTAACACGGAGAACATCACTGTTCCTGCGGAGCGGTATGCGAATATTCATGCATGGTATCTCCACACAAAAAAGGTATTTTCATTTTTCAATCTCTAAACCCCTTGGGGGCGAGTGGCGGAACTTGGCAGACGCGTACGCTTCAGGAGCGTATGGGGAAACCCGTGGAGGTTCAAATCCTCTCTCGCCCACATTAATAAATTACTAATCACTAATAACTTAATAACTAATAATTCAATCATGATGGTTCCACAACGAAAAACATCCGGACAATCTGCATCCCGCCATAGAGACGGGCGGCATTCGTATGCAGAACACCAGCCGATGCAAAAACGGCGTGGGCAGGAGATGCGCCATTCAATCAAACGCCCCCACGACAACAAACTCCGTTTTATCGCCCTTGGCGGATTGGGAGAAATCGGAAGAAATATGATGCTCCTTGAATATCAGGATGACATTATCATTATTGATATGGGACTCCAATTCCCCGGGGAGGAAACGCCGGGAATTGACTATATCATTCCGAATATCTCATATCTGAAAGATAAAACAAAGAACATTCGCGGCGTACTGATCACCCACGGGCATTATGACCATATCGGCGCAATTCCGCAGCTTATCGGAAAGCTGGGCAACCCGACGATCTATGCGACCCCGCTTACTGCAGCGATTATCAAAAAGCGTCAGATTGACTTTCCTCACGCGTCAAAACTCAACATTGAACATATTAACGAAACAACGGTCACAAAACTCGGTGTATTTAGCGTGCGCTATTTCCCGGTGATGCATAACATCCCGGAAGGAATCGGCATGGAAATAGAAACCCCGATCGGTATTATCGTACATCCGGGAGAATTTAAATTCTATTACGACAGAAACAATAACCCTGTCGGACTTGAAGCATTCAAAGAACTCGGAAAGAAAAAACCCCTTCTTCTTATGCTTGACAGCACAAAATCGGAAGAGCCGGGACGTTCAATGCCCGAATGGCAAGTTGAGGAAAATATCGAAGAATTGCTGCGCAATGCGAAAGGCCGGGTCATTGTCTCAACATTTGCGTCTCTCCTCGATCGACTAACGCAGATTATCCATATCGCGGATAAACTGGAGAGAAGAGTCGCCATCACAGGCAGAAGCATGGAAGCGAATTTCGCAATAGCAAAAGAGCTCGGGCTTGTGAAAATAAAAAAAGAGACAATAATTCCCATTAAAGAAATAGGCAAATACAAAGATGAGAAAATCCTTATCATCACCACAGGCGCACAAGGAGAAGAAAATGCTGGGCTAACAAGGATGGCTGCAGGGACGCACCGCGACGTACATGTTCGAAAAAACGATACGGTAATATTTTCATCATCCATAGTCCCCGGAAACGAAATGGCGGTTCAGGTGCTTCGCGATAATCTTTCCCGGCAGGGCGCTACCGTATACCACTATAAGATCCTCGGGATACATTCGGGAGGACACGCGACGCGCACGGAATTAAAAGAAGCAATCAACATTATCAAACCGAAATTTTTTCTTCCCATTCATGGTTTCTACTACATGAGGCAAGTAAACGCAAAACTTGCCGAAGAAGAAGGCGGCATCCCTGCACACAATATCGTAGTTGGCGAGAACGGCCAGGTAATTGAAATAACTCCGGAGAGCATCCAATTAACGAAGGAATTCGTTCCGACAAGCCATGTTATGGTGGACGGGCTTGGCGTGGGAGATGTTGGCGAAGTGGTGCTTCGCGACCGCCAGGCACTATCAGCCGACGGCATTTTTGTCATCATTGCGGTCGTTGACAGCCAAACCGGAAAGGTGCGCGGCTCGCCAGATATTATTTCACGAGGGTTTATTTATCTCCGCGAATCAAGAGAACTTCTCTATCACGCACGCCAACTCACCAAAAAAATTATTGAGGACGCAACCCAAAACATGCATCCGGTAAACTGGACATGGGTGAAGGATAATGTGCGCGACCGCCTCGGGAAATTTTTGTTTCAAAAGACGGAACGCAGACCAATGGTTCTTCCGGTTGTGATCGAAGTATAAACAACTATAATAAGAACATGGCCGCAGTGAAAGAACAAAAACGCGTTTTCAGCGGGATTCAACCATCCGGCGTCCTTCATATCGGCAACTATCTTGGCGCAATAAAACAATTCGTAAAACTCCAATATACCCATAATGCGATTTTCTGCGTCGTGGACGAGCACGCAATCACGGTTCCCCAGAAACCCCAGGAACTTCGCAGAAACACGCTTAACACCGCAATGTTATATCTCGCGTCAGGCATTGACCCGAAAGAAGCGATTATATTCGTGCAATCCCAAGTTCCGGCGCACACAGAACTTGCCTGGATCCTCAATACGATAACGCCGCTTGGCGAGCTTGAACGAATGACTCAATTTAAAGATAAGGTGCAATCACAGGCAAAAGAGGCCGGGGTTTTTGCAGGCCTCCTGAATTACCCGACGCTTATGGCCGCTGACATTCTTTTATATAGAACTGACGCAGTGCCTATTGGAGACGATCAAAAACAACACATAGAACTCGCGCGCTCGCTTGCAGAACGTTTCAATAACCATTTCGGCAATACCTTCAGTATGCCTGAACCTCTTATAGAAGAAGATACAGCGCGCATTATGAGCTTGCAGGACCCTACTAAAAAAATGTCTAAGTCGGACGATAATACAAAAAGCTATATTCATCTGCTTGATACTCCCGATGATATCCGGCTCAAGATCAAAAGTGCGGTCACTGACTCCGGGAAAGAGATCGTATATGACAGGAAAAAACGGCCCGCAATATCAAATCTTATAAGCATATATCGCGGTTATACCAAAATGACATTCAAAGAGATTGAAGATCAATACAAGGAAAAGACGTATGCCGATTTTAAGAATGATCTCGCAGAAGTTATTATCGGAGAACTTGCGCCTCTCCAAAAGCGCTTCCAAGAACTCTCAGCAGATAAAACGGGATTTGAGCATATACTTCGCGACGGCGCACGCCGCGCAAAAAGTATTGCTGATACGACACTACAAGACGTAAAACAAAAGATGGGCTTCTTTATTTAATCTTGCTCTCCAGCTCCTTTTGCTTTTTCTCTAAAAGCTCTTTTGTGTCCGCCTCGACAGTAAGGCGCAGTAACGGCTCCGTATTTGACGTACTCACATTAAACCACCAACTTGGATATTCAACAGTTAAGCCATAAAACTCATCTTGTACGCCATCTTTATATACTTCTTTGAGTCGATCAATAACATACTTGCTGTTTTCTATTTTAAAATTCAATTCGCTAGAATGATAAACGTTATAAGGCGCGACTACTTCACTGAATTTCTTTTCCTGCTCTGAAAAAAATGATAAAAGATATACAAGCGCAAGCAGTGCTGATTCCGCATAATGAAAATCTTGAAAATAGATATGCCCTGACGGCTCTACGCCAAAGACGCCTTTCACCTCTCTCATTTTCTCTTTTACATTTGAATGGCCTACTCGAGAAAAAATAATATCTCCTCCTTTCCCCTCAACCGCCTCACGAAAGGCTTTTGTCACTCTTTTTGTCATTACGGCGACATCTCCTGGCCGCAACAAGTGATCCGCAAGATATGCCCCCACAACATCGCTTCGTACTCGCTTGCCGTTTTCATTCAAAAAAACAATGCGGTCTCCATCGCCATCAATGACAACGCCGAATTCGGAGACGCTCTCAATAACCTTTTTCGATGCGCTACGGATTGACTCGTCGTCAAAGGGATTTGGCGAATGATTCGGAAAATCGCCGTCCGGAGCGAAGAAAAGCGGAACAAGCTCTACATTTGTGCCGGCAAATGCATTGCGCACAATTTCCCCTGCCGAGCCGTTTGATGCATCAACAACGAGCTTAATGGGACGCACGAAATTTTCATACGTACGCAGAAATTCAACATATTTTGAAAGATAACTGCGTTCTATTTTTTTACCTTGGGATTGTTTACGCGGAATCTCAACAGAAGAAAATTCTTTAATCACTCGGATCCCATGTTCAAAGCCAATTGGCACGGCTCCTTCTTTTACCATCTTCATGCCGTTATACTGCTTCGGATTATGGGACGCCGTAATCATAATGCCGCCCGCAGCTTTACTTTCGGCAACACTGTAATAAAAAAGCGGAGTGGTTGCCGTCTCAATACCTATAACATCCCTGCCTTGGTCAAGTACGGCTTGCGTGCAAACTTCATATAATTCTGGGGACGATTTCCGCGCGTCACGCCCCACCATTACCGGGCCGAACAAATGTTCCGCCTCCAAGAATTTCACGAAGGCCGATGCTATCCTGTATACCGCGTTCATCTCAATTTCATCGGGATAGATGCCGCGAATGTCATATTCTTTAAAAATGGCGGGGTTGATTTGCATTATTATTTAGCGTACCATATTTTTCATATGTTGAAGATCGGCATTGTAGGGCTTCCGAATGTAGGGAAATCTACATTATTCAAAGCTCTCACGAAAAAACAAGTGGAAATAGCAAATTATCCTTTTGCAACCATTGACCCCAATGTGGGCGTCGTTGCCGTGCCCGACTCACGACTCCAGCAACTCTCTGCATTTTCAAATTCCAAAAAAACAATCCCTGCCTCTATTGAATTTTTTGATATTGCCGGGCTTGTAAAAGGCGCGCACCAGGGCGAGGGTCTCGGCAATCAATTTTTAAGCAATATCAAAGAGGTGGATGCAATTGTGGAAGTTGTGCGCGCATTTAAAGATGAGAACATTTTGCATGTAGGAGGCGCGATCGATCCGAAAGACGACATCGAAACCGTCCATACTGAACTTGTGCTTGCTGATTTGAAAACCGCGGAGAATGCGCTCGTCAAAGCCGAAAAACTCGCACGCAGCGGCGATAAAAATGCAAAAATCTATCATCAAGCGTTAAAAGAAACGCGGGGGCTTTTAGAAGCGGGCATTTTTGCGTCACACGCATCAGAAGAAACCCTAGAAAGGACAAAAAGCTTAAATCTTCTCACCGCAAAAACATTCATTCTTCTTTTAAACATAACGGATGATTCGTATAGGCTTGCGTTCTCGCCTGAAAAATATAATTTCAAAAACGTCGTTATGCTCAACCTAAAACTTGAAGAAGAAATACAGGACGCAGGAGACACGGAAACTCAGTCGCTCTCAGAAATCAATAATCTCATCAAAGCGGCCTTTGACGCTCTTTGCCTCATTACTTTTTTCACCACAGGTGAAGACGAAACGCGCGCGTGGACCATTCCCCGCGGTTCTTCTGCCCCTCGGGCGGGACGCGCGATTCATTCTGATTTTGAAGAAAAATTTATCCGCGCAGAAGTCATTCAATGGAAAACTCTGCTTGATGCCGGCTCATACGCTCGTGCGCGCGAAAAAGGATTACTACGAACCGAAGGAAAGACCTACATCGTACAGGACGGCGACGTAGTTGAATTTAAAATCTAAAAATTTGAATCATTTGAACCCTCATTGATTCTCTGGGGTTATTTTGGGTTCTCTGAAATTCGACAATACTTCTACGATCGTAGAAGTTTTGACGAATTTTTTTATTTTTTACATATAAAAATATCGAGTTCTTCAATCAAGCTGGACAAACATATTATCTTGTGCTATACTTCAGAAAACTTGAAAACCCGCCTTCACCTAAGCTCTGGGCGGACAAAAAGGATAAAAAATGAAAGAATATGCCGCATTGATAGTTGCCATGATCTGGCTATCAGGACATGCATTCTATATATATCAGATTGTAAGAAAAAAAATCTTCCCTACATTATCTACATGGATAATTTTTTCTACTGCAACTGGCCTGGGTCTAGCAAACTACCTCGTAGCATCAAACAAAGATATAGTCAGTGGCGTATTGATAGCCAGCGATGCGTTTGCTTCTTTCGTGGTCGTTATGATGGTTGCTTTATTTACCTACTCCGGCTTAAAGTTTAAACCATTTGAAAAATACTACCTTGTTGGCGCAGGTTTTATTGTTCTATTCTGGATGATAACTGGAAGTGCATTCATCGCAAACTTACTGACACAAACATTAATCGCAGTAGGATATTTACCAACAATCCAGAATCTCATCCGCGCAGAAAAAAATCCTGAATCGCTCGTTGTATGGAGTCTCGACATTATAGCTGCATCAATCTCATTATATCCCGCAATCGTAGGAGGTAATCTGTTAGCATCTATCTACTCTGTACGTGCTGTTATTATGTTATCTTTCGTTGTGTTATTAATGATCCGACTTTCAATAAAAAACAAAGGGAGGAATAAAAAATGAGTAATTGGTTGATTTTCGTTATGCTTGCTATTATTTTTTGGGGACTAGGAAGTGTTGCGGGAAAATTTATAGGAACCAAAAGTACATCAAACCTTCAGCTCGCATTACATGGTTACTTTGGAGAAGCAATTGGCACAATAGTAATGGCTGCGCTAATAGTTTTTGTGGTTCTAGTAGTTTTAACGCTTGTAGCTTCTTCTAAAAATCAATCTTTTTCTTTTCTCACATTCGATTATAATGTTATATATTATAGTCTCGCGATGGGAGCATTGTGGAGTATCGGGACTTTCTTTTTTTTGCTTGCGTTGCGGCAGCAAAAATCTGTAGTAGTCGTTCCTTTTACATCACTATATCCTGTAGTACATGTGCTCTTCGCAATATTGATACTCGGAGAAAAATTAACAGTCAAGGAATGGATGGGCTTACTTTGCGCCGTCGCAACCGTCTATCTCTTTACAAGTACAAATAAATAATGCATTAAAATATATGCCCGGCTTCGCGCTGGGCATTTATAATACCGCTTGGGAATCTTGCATTTTTTTATTGTTTCTAGTACCCTATTTATATGCCCCGTATGGCAAAATCGAATGTTTTATCGACTCATCGTACGGGGTAAAACAAAGTATTATTAGTTAAAGTATATCTAAGGATAATAATCGAAATATCGTCTGCGATAAAACAAGTACGATGGTTCGATTTTGCCTAACGGGGTATGGCTGAAGCCGTTATAACAACTAAAAAGGCGGCGGAAACAAACGCCCATGGCTTGGAACACAAGCTGTACGAATTCGCCTATATTCTTTCGGGCATTCTGGACGAAGAAAAGGCGCGTAAAGCGGCGAACGATCTCCACGCCTTCATTGAGAAAAAACACAACATGGTCGTTGAAGATACTCCGCCAAAACTTCGCAAACTTGCCTATGACATAAACGGGCAGGCAGAAGGATACTTTGGATGGATAAAATTTCTTGGGCAGCCGTCAGATATTATAGAAATTGAAAAACAGGCAAAAAAGACTGGCGGCGTCCTTCGTTTTCTCATCGTACAAGGATACCATGAAGAGGTCGCGGAACGGCGCACGAAAGTCCGCAAGAAAATTATAACAGAAGAAGAAAAAGGGAGGATCGAAGAAATTGATAAAAAACTGGAAGAAATATTAGGCGAATAACTCATTACTCTTAACTCATAACTCATTTTATGAATCTGAATAAAGCATTCATTATAGGAAATCTTACGCGCGACCCTGAAATCCGAACGCTTCCTTCCGGGATGTCCGTCGCTTCTTTCGGCATGGCGACGAACAGTTTTTTCACAAAAGACGGACAGCGTCAGCAGCAAGCGGAATTTCACAACATCGTACTTTTCGGACGATTAGCCGAGATTGCCCAGCAGTATTTAAATAAAGGAAGTCTGGCAATGATTGAAGGCCGAATCCAAACCAGATCATGGCAGGGACAGGACGGCCAAAAAAAATGGCGCACAGAAATTGTGGGGGAACGGATGCAATTAGGACCGAAAGGCGCGGGTGGAAGCGCAGGCAACACCGCGCAATCCGATACGCCTCCTCCGGCAAAAGAAAACATCGAAACAATAGAATATGACGGCGGAGGAGACGATATGAACCCTGAAGATATACCGTTTTAATTTCAAGGCATGAACGATCAAAAACAGTGCTATTTTTGCACATCAAATATCAAAATAGTGAATTATAAAGACCCTGAAATGCTCAAGAAGTTCTTAGGAGCGCAGGCGAAGATCCTTCCGCGAAAGCAGACCGACCTCTGCGCAAAACATCAGCGGAGTCTTGCGCAAGCAATCAAACGCGCCCGCTTTTTAGCGCTTCTCCCGTATATTGCTCAATAAAACACAAAAATCCCGACTAATCGGGATTTTTGTGTTTTATTCTTAATGAGATCTATCTTTCATAAAAACATCTCAGCTAACAAGAACTTTTAAATAGTCTTCAACTTCTTCTCAATTTCGCTCATTATTTTTTTATTGTCTTTAAGGAAATTTTTTGCGTTATCAAAACCAACGCCGAGTTTTGTGGCATCAAAACTGTATGACGCTCCTGATTTTTTTACGATTCCGTGTTTTTCCGCAAAATTTAAGAGATCTGCCTCAAATGAAATTCCTTCATTATACATAATATCAAATTCCGCGGTTCTGAAAGGCGGAGCAACTTTATTTTTTACCACTTTTGCTTTTACGCGATTCCCTATCACTTCCTCTCCCTTTTTAATCTGCGCGGCCCGCCTCACTTCCACTCGTACTGATGAATAAAATTTAAGAGCTTTACCGCCGGGCGTTATCTCGGGATTCCCAAAAAATACTCCTATCTGCATCCGAATTTGATTAATAAAAATAAGCAGTGTTTTCGTACGCGACGTCAAGGCAGAAAGCTTGCGCAACCCATGCGACATTAAACGCGCCTGCAACCCTACATGCTGTTGACCCATCTCTCCCTCAATTTCCGCCCTCGGTGTAAGAGCCGCCACCGAATCAATAATCACAACGTCTACGCTTCCTGACCGAATCAAGCTTTCTACAATATCCAGCGCCTGCTCGCCCGTATCAGGCTGGGAAATGAGCAAATCATCAACTTTCACTCCTATTTTTTTTGCATATTCAGGATCAAGCGCATGCTCCGCATCAACAAAGGCAACGAGGCCCCCTTTTCGTTGGGCTTCCGACGCAATATGAAGCGCTAATGTCGTCTTACCGGATGATTCAGGACCATAAATTTCAATAATGCGCCCTCGCGGCATGCCGCCGACACCAAGCGCGCGATCAAGCGAAAAAGAACCCGTCGGGATGACGTCAACGTCAACTTTTGGTGCTTGCCCCAACTTCATAATTGACCCTTCGCCGTATTTATTCTGGATATCCTTTATCGTATCTTCTAAATCAATTTTCTTTTTGTCTTGTTTTTCTTTAGACATGCTATGTGTTGAAAATTTTATTGGCCGGTAATATATATCATGCGTTCTTCCTCATACGTCCTGCCGAATCTCCCTTTTCCAATTATCCTAATTATATTCAAACCGTACGGCAAAATCAACTCTTCTTCAAATAAACCATTATCATCCGTAAAAATAGTCCGGCCGTCAAGAGACAGAAACGAAATATCTTCTGTTTTCCCCGATACGCTCACATGGCTCGTATAAAAATGCGCGCCCTGTTCAGGACTGAAAATCTCAAGATGAGAACCGAAAATAAATCCTTGCAGCTGGAACGCAAGATAACCGACGAAAAGGGCAAGGATTGCTCCTAGGAGGATGTTTCGAGCAAGAGAAGACATATCCTATTGCATTGTCCTGAAGAAATCATCTTTTGGCTCATCATCTGCTTGAGGACGGGGTGGACGGGGAGAATGAATTTTTTCTTCTGTTTCCGTATCAGGCGGCTCCGGAAATTCATGCGAATTATCGCCTCCTACATATACATCGCGGGGCTTTGCCCCTTCTCCCGGACCAATTACTCCTTTTTCCTCCAGAATATCCAAAAGGCGTGCCGCGCGCGCATATCCGATACGAAGCCTTCGCTGTAAATACGATGCTGACGCTTTTTGCGCCTGGATCACTACTTTATACGCATCACCATATAACTCATCCTCGTGCTGGTCTTCAGGAACATCATCAAAAATTGACTTTTTACCCTTCACTGTTTCCTCTTCCATCTGTAAAGGTAACGCATCATAGTCGGCATAATGCTCTTCAATATATTCGGCAACTCTACGCACTTCTTTCTCATTCACAAAACTCCCTTGGATCCGCTTCGGCTTTGCGGTATCTCCCGACAAAAACAGCATATCTCCGTTCCCTAAAAGCTTTTCCGCTCCCGACATGTCAAGAATTGTGCGTGAATCAACCTGTGAGGCAACTTGAAAAGCGATGCGCGTTGTAATATTTGCCTTAATAAGGCCCGTGATAACTTCTACAGACGGACGCTGGGTTGAAACAATCAAATGTATCCCTACAGCCCGCGACATTTGGGCAAGGCGCACGATGGAGGACTCAAGCTCCCGTGGATAAGCCGCTATAATATCCGCCAATTCATCTATAATAATAACAATAAACGGCATTGGATGTTCCTCTGCATATGCTGTCCGCTGGTAGGAAGCAATGTCGCGCGCGCGCGCTGCCGATAATAATTCATACCGTCGTTCCATTTCCGACGCCGCCCATTTAAGCGCAATAATAGTTTTTTTCGCATCAGTAATAACAGGCGCAAGCAAATGAGGAATGCCCGCGTAGGCTGAAAGTTCAACCCTCTTCGGATCCACCAGCAAAAAACGGAGAATATCCGGCCCATTTTTATATAAAAGACTCATCATAATGCCGTGTATCGCAACCGACTTTCCCGAACCTGTGGAACCAGCGATCAGCATATGCGGCATTTTTTCAAGTGCCGTAAATATCGCCTTTCCCGATACATCGCGCCCCAAAGCGACAGAAAGAGCATATGGGCTTTCCGCGAAAACAGGATCTGCGACCAAATTCCGGATACCGACAAGAGCAACAGCGCGATTGGGTATCTCAATCCCTACAAGAGACCTTCCCGGTATGGGCGCTTCAATCCGTATAGGGTGCGCCGCAAGAGCTAACGCAAGATCGCTATGAAGCGCGGTAATGCGCGACAGCTTTACGCCTTCTGCGGGACGGAGGGTATATTGCGTCACTGACGGCCCGACATTCACTTCCGCCATCTCAACATCAACGCCGAAATTCTTAAATGTGCGCTTAATAATATTCGCGTTTGCTTTAATATCGCCTGATGCCGGCTTCCCCTTATCATCTTCCAGAAGATCAAGCGGCGGACGCACAAACCCTTTTTTCTTCCCGCGCCGAAGAGCGCGAATTGCACGCGCAAACCCGTTATTATCTTCTCTCTCTTTATCCGCTGATTCTTGGTCATCTGACAACTGGCTATCAGACGGTTCTTCCTTCGGCTCATTTTCTTCATCCCCGTTCACTGTTATATCTTCTATATCTTCCGGCCGTTTTTTTCTTTTCAAAAACGAAAGGATGTTTTTGAGACGAAACAGTCCTCCTTTTTCTATGCCGGATGCATCTTTGCCATCTTCCTCTGCACTGTCTTCCCCATCCGCTTCCTCGCGCACGCGCATAAGGGATATATTAAGCATAAGCAGGAATGAAACGACGAAAAGCGCCGCCATAATAACCAGCGCAACCCAAAAATCAAAAAGTTTGAGGACAGGGGCCGCAACCGCATATCCCGCGTACCCCGCGGTTTTTTCGCCAAATAAAATATCAACGCCGCCCAAAACACTTACCAAGAACAAAAATCCGCCCAAAAGAGTCGGGGCAAAAAACGAGGGACGGAAATAATAAAAAAGAGAAACACCGATGATGAAGAAAAAAATAGGAACAATCCAGTCGGCACGCCCAAATATAATATCGAGCGCATGCGCGAAAAATTGGCCCGCGGCTCCCGCACGCCCCAGAATGGAAAGAAGAAATATCAGGGAAAATGCGAACGAAATTACAACGGCGATGGATTGCTTTGTCTCATTGCTAATATCAGAAAACCAGGAATATTGCTCTTTGACGTCCTCCCGAGGACGCCTTTCCGGTTTCTTTCTTTGCTTTTTAACCATTATGCTCCTATTATAGGCGCTCCCGCCCAAAATAAAAAGGGGACTTATGTCTCCCTTTTAATCTTCAATCCTCATAAATCTCATACGCTTCTTCAAGCCCTGACGTAAAAACATGAAATAAGAACTCTCTCGTATCTTCCGAACTTCTCATCTTTATAT
>JACQLG010000064.1 GCA_016204155.1 Candidatus Niyogiibacteriota bacterium
TTATAAGTTATTAGTTATTAAGTTATTAGTACATGGGAACGGTTTTATTTTTTTAGGAATAACAAATAACTTAATAACTTAATAACATTTTTTATGCAGTTCCATCAATTACAATCGCCACAGCGAAAAAGAAAACGGCGCATTGGGCGCGGTGGGAAACGCGGCACCTATTCGGGCAAAGGCATGAAAGGGCAGAAATCACGTGCAGGAGGGAAACTTCGCCCGCAACTTCGTGATACAATTAAGAAATTCCCAAAGAAACGCGGCGTTAAAACTCGCGGGTTCCATACGCAGGGCCGACCGCACAATGTTGCCGAGGTGCAATTACGCACATTGGAAAAAATTATGAAAGCGGGCGAAACAGTAACCCCAAAATTATTAGCACAGAAAGGCGTTATTCAGGTTCGCGGCGGCAAAATGCCGGAAGTAAAATTGCTGGGCTCATTAACGCTTGCGAAAAAACTATTGATACAGGATTGCCAGATTTCAAAAGGGGCGCGTTTTGCGATTGAAAAAGCCGGAGGAAAAGTTATTGAAAAATCCGAAGTTTGACTATGCACTGGATTCAAAAATTAAAACTCATATTGAAAGACCCGGATTTGAGAAACAAGATACTGTTCATCTTGTTTATTTTGCTGTTATTTCGGGTTGGCGCGGCTATCCCCATTCCGGGAGTGGATCATGCGCGCCTTCAAGAATTTTTTGCGGGAAACCAGTTTTTCGGGCTTTTGAATCTTTTCTCGGGCGGTACGCTTGATAACCTTTCCATTATGATGCTTGGCGTGGCGCCCTATATTACGGGCTCCATTATCATGCAGCTCTTAACTATGATTTTCCCAGCGCTCAAAGCAATGTACCAGGAAGAAGGGGAGGCGGGACGCCAGAAATTCAACCAGTATTCGCGTTACTTGACGGTTCCGTTGGCCGCTATTCAAGGATTCGGCATCTTAACGCTTTTGGGCCGCCAGGGAGTTTTGGGCGAGCTTTCGCTTTTTGCATCAGCATTTAATATTATTATCGTTGTTGCCGGCTCCGTCCTTTTGATGTGGCTTGGTGAATTGATATCTGAAAAAGGCATTGGCAACGGGATCTCCATACTTATTTTTGCAGGGATCGTTGCAGGAATCCCTTCTGCGGTAAGCCAAGTATTTTTCTCCTTTGATTCGTCAATGATTCCGCTGATTGCAGGATTTGTGGCAGTTGCGATCGTGATCGTTGCAGGCACAGTATTCATTACCGAAGGACAGCGGCCTATTCCTATTTCGTATGCAAAGCGCATCCGCGGCATGCGGGTCTACGGCGGCGTATCAACGTATTTGCCGATCCGTGTGAACCAGGCAGGCGTTATTCCTATTATCTTTGCGCTTTCCATTCTTTTATTCCCGCAGATGATAGTGAACTTTTTTGCGGGCTCAGGGAGCCCCTTGGTTCAAGGGATCTCAAATGCGCTTCTTATCTTTTTAAATACGTCGTGGGTTTACGCCCTTCTCTATTTTATTTTTGTGTTTGCGTTTACCTATTTTTATACCGCAGTTACGTTTGATCCTGAATCAATCGCAACAAATCTCCAGAAGCAGGGCGCGTTTGTGCCTGGAATACGCCCTGGCCCGCCGACCGCCTCATTTTTATATAAAATTATAAATCGCATAACGCTGATCGGCGCCATTTTTTTGGGGCTGATTGCCGTATTGCCGCTTTTGATGCAGATTATAACCGGAATTGTTGCCCTCACTATCGGCGGCACCGGCCTTTTGATCGTGGTATCGGTTGTGCTTGAAACCATCAAGCAGATTGACGCGCAATTGGTGATGCGCGAATATTAACGATAGCAATTTGATAGTATAATAATGAGTGTGAATGATATAAAAAACACAATGAACGTCATGTTTATGGGATTACCCGGCTCAGGCAAAGATACGCAAGCAGAGTTTTTGCAAAAAATATTGGAAGAGCGAGACGGAAAAGGAAGCGTGCTTTACATTTATACAGGTGCACGCCTTCGAAAAACTGAGAAAAGCGGCACATATACAGCCGGGCTTATTACAGAAAAAATCATGAAGAAAGGCGCGAAAGCCCCTGATTTTCTTGCGATATGGGTATGGGCACAAAGTTTTGTTTCGGAACTTAAAAAAGATAACCATATTATATTAAGTAGTTCTCCGCGGACGTTGCATGAAGCGAAAGCACTTGATGATGCGTTTGCATTTTATAACAGAGAATATGTCTTTCCTATTTATCTGAATATTAGTCTTCATGAGGCATCTGAGCGACTATCAAAAGTTGTTGATAGGGGAGGATCCGATGATGTTCGCATTGACGACGTTCCCGAGACTATCAACAAACGATTAGCTTGGTTTGAAACGTTTGTGCGTCCGGCAATTGAATATTATCGTACAGAAAGTAAAAATAAATTAATTGAAATTGACGGCAACCCGCACGATCCTGAACGGATTCATCAAGAAATAAGGAGAGCAATCGGACTATGACGATAACAATAAAAACAGAAAAAGATATAGAGATATTGCGTGAAGGCGGAAAAAAATTGGCACGTGTGATGAAGCATGTGCTTTCTTTTATTGCGCCCGGAATTTCCGCGGAAGAACTTGACCGCATCGCCGAAGAAAAAATAAAACAAGAAAGCGCTCAAGCGTCGTTTAAAGGATACGAAGGATATCCTTCATCTATTTGCGTGTCGGTGAACGATGAAATTGTCCACGGGATCCCGTATAAAGAAAAAATATTGCAGGAAGGCGATCTCATAGCCGTCGATATTGGACTTATCTATAATGGATTATTCACTGACATGGCGCGTACGGTTATTGTTGGCAAAGGGGATATTGATGCGCGGAGACTTCTTACTGTTACGGAAAAAGCATTAGCGCGGGGGATCGGCGCTGTGAAGCACGGCGCTTTTGTCGGCGACATCGGCCGTGCCGTAGAGTCATATGTTCATCCGTACGGATTTGGCATTGTGCGGAAACTTGTAGGGCATGGAGTAGGATATGGCGTGCATGAAGAGCCGCAGATCCCGAATTTTGTATCTTCCGATACGAAAGACGCGAAATTGCTCGCTGGCATGGTCATTGCTATCGAGCCGATGATTACGGAAAAAGGAGAGGATATCATTACTGACGCCGATACATGGACCGTTCGCACAAAAGACGGTTCTCGCGCGGCACACTTTGAAGATACGGTGCTCGTGAAAAAAAACGGCGCTGAAATTCTTACAAGAATATAAAGCGAAGATATAAAAGCGATCACTATATTGAGGCCGCTTTTTAAGTATTTTTTCAGTGGCTTACGTTTTGTCCGATCGTCCTTTTTGTAAGACTGATACAAGAATTGTTCCTCGGCCATTTTTAAAAACTGTTTACGAATTTTCCTTTGCGTTTTCGCCGGGTCAACACTTGTGCTATCATTATCATATGTCAAAAATACTCGGCCTTGATTACGGTTCAAAAAAGGTTGGGGTTGCGCTTTCTGACGACGGGCAAAAAGTCGCTTTCCCGAAAGGGGTCTATCCGAACGTTGACCCTCTGATTTGGGAGGCGCTTGCAAATCTTATGTTGCAAGAGAATGTTTCGGCTATCGTTATGGGCCTTCCAACTGCGCTTTCCGGGGAAGATACGGAAACAACGAAAGAGGCGCGCGCGTTTGCAGAGAACATTAAGAAACATTTTCGCCTTCCGTTACGGTTTGAAGACGAATCATTTACTTCAAAAGCAGTAGATACGAACGGCGCGGCCCCTCCCCATAAGACCGACGCATCTGCCGCGGCTCTTATTCTGCAGACATTTTTAGACAGGAATAATCTCGGAAAGAAGCAAAAGTGATATAATAGAATTATCTATGGATGGCGTAACACTCGAAAGACCAAAAGCAGTACCATATCTGCGTCCGATGTCAGTCATGAAAGATATTTATCTTTCGGTTATTATTCCCGCCTATAATGAAGAGAAACGGATTACCAGCACGCTCCGGTCGATTTCCGATTATCTTTCGCGGCAGCCCTATTCATATGAGATACTCGTTGTTTCAAGCAGATCAAGCGACAATACGGTAAGCGTTGTGCGGGCACTCCGGCAATCCATCCCTTATCTTGATATCCTTGATCTCAAAAAAAATATCGGGAAAGGGTATGCCGTACGGCAGGGGATGCTCGAGAGCGCGGGCCGCATCCGCCTGTTTATGGATGCCGATAACGCAACAGACATTTCACATTTTGAGAAAATGCGTACGTTCTTTGATGAGGGGTATGAAATTGTTATTTGTTCGCGCGACTCTAAAGATGCGAAGGGTGCTCTGCAGGCGGTTCGGCAGCCTTTTCATAAGCGTCTTCTTGGGAATCTCGGAAATCTTTTCATTCAACTTGTTGCAGTGCGCGGTATATGGGATACGCAGTGCGGGTTTAAGGCATTCCGGAATTTCGCCGCAGACGAGATTTTCGGACAGCTTCGTACGAACGGATTCGGATTTGATATTGAAGTTCTGGCGATGGCGCGTCTGTTCGGCTACCGAATAGGTATCGTGCCGGCTCACTGGATAAACGATCCACATACGACAGTTTCGCTTTCAAGCTATATTAAAGTTCTTTTTGAAACGATAGGGATAGCATGGAATATACGGCTGGGCAAATATAAGAAATCTCGGGACCATAATTCGTAATCATGCACTATGAAAAAACTTCACAGTTATACCCGTGCGTATAAAAAAATATCCGAATTCCGCAGAGATGCCGTTTCCGGCGAATGGATTTTGCTTGTGGAAGAAAGGCATTTGCGTCCCGGCGCGCGAGATTTACCGGAGCCGAAGAAACGCAAGTTGATCCCGAAGAAAACATGCCTGTTTGAAAATCCACAGAAGCATGGATCAGGTCCGCCTATCCTGTGGCATCCGCATCCAAGCGAAAGCGCATCCCAAAACGCAAAGGATTGGTTTGTGCAGGTGGTTGCGAATAAGTATCCGGCAGTTGTGCCGCATCATATTTGTCCGAAAGATACGCGATACGGACCGTATCTTTCACGCGACGGCATAGGATTTCATGAAGTGATTATTACGCGCGACCACGAGCGCACCATTGCCGATATGACAACGGCAGAAGTTGACGTGCTCGTGCGTACATATCAGGAACGGTATGTTTCGATTGAGAATGAACCGTGCATTAAGTATATCCTGATATTTCATAATCATGGTGAGCGTGCAGGCGCGTCCATTACGCACCCGCATTCACAACTTATAGCGCTTCCTATTATTCCTCCCGATGTAAAACGGAGTTTGCGCGGATCAGAGAAATATTTTCAAAAACATAACACATGCGCGCATTGCGCGGAGCTTGCTTTTGAAAAGAAGCAGAAAAAAAGGATCATTTATACGAATAAAAAATTTACGGTACTTGCTCCTTTTGCCTCCCGCGTATCGTTTGAGATCAGGATTTTCCCGAACAAACATGCTTCGCACTTTGAAGTTATCGGAAAAGAAGAGCGGATGTTTCTTGCCGATGCGCTCCGCGTGACTATGAAAAAATTGCAAAAGGGTATTTCCGACCCGGATTATAACTTTTTTATCCATACGGCTCCCGCACAGTCAGACGGTGTGGATTATTATCATTGGCATCTTGAAATCCTGCCGCGCATCTCTACATGGGCGGGAGTTGAATTAGGAACGGGAATTGAGGTTGTTGCGTTTTTGCCGGAAGAAACGGCAGGCATTTTGCGCAAGATAAAGGCATACTATGGTGCAAGCAGCGCTTGAAATAGCAAGCTCATTTATCCTTTCAATTATTGATTCGTCGGGGTACGCGGGCATCTTTTTTTTAATGACGCTTGAGTCTGCTGCAATTCCGATTCCGTCGGAGATTATTATGCCGTTTTCAGGATTTCTGGCCGCAGAGGGCAATCTTTTATTTTTTGTTGCGGTGTTTACGGGTACTCTGGGAAATCTTGCCGGCTCCCTGATATTATACGCGGTCGGATATTACGGAGGGCGTCATTTTGTTGTACGTTACGGCAGATATATTTTTTTTTCAGAACGCCATCTCTTAACCGCAGAACGGTGGTTTGTGCGGTTCGGAGGGCTTGCCGCATTTTTCGGACGCATGCTTCCGATTGTGCGCACGTATATTTCATTTCCTGCCGGATTCGCGCGTATGGATATGAGGAAATTTATTCTCTATACGGTCGCCGGTTCGTTTGTATGGTCTTTATTTCTTACTTGGGTAGGATTTATACTGGGAGAGCGATGGAAGGAGATAGAAACATATGCCCGGAAATTTGATATTCTTATAGGAGCCACTCTTATTACGGGGATCGTATACGGTATCTGGTTTCATATAAAAAAACGGAAGAATTCATTATGAGAAAAATTATAATAGCAAATTGGAAACTAAATCCCGCGACGCTTGCCGCCGCACAACTGCTTGCTCGGCGCATTGAGAAAGTGCTTGCTCTGATCTCGTCGAAGAGGCTTGGACGAAGCAAAAAAGCTGAAATGGTGATTGCGCCACCTTTTCCGTTTCTTCTCGAGGTCGGGCGTATTCTGCGCCGTTCTTCGCTTGGCGCCCAAGATGTTTTTTGGGAGGAGAAAGGGGCATATACAGGAGCAGTTTCGCCCCTCATGCTTCGTTCACTGGGTGTGCGCTACGTGATTGTCGGACATTCAGAACGCAGGGATTTTGCGCACGAAACAGATGCGGAGATTAATGGAAAAATACGGTCCGCGCTTGCAAAAGGTTTTTTTGTAGTGCTATGCGTCGGCGAAAAAGACAGGAAGAAGGAGAACTTTGAACGTTTCGTGAAACAGGAGCTCCTTCTGGATTTTCAAGGAATCCCGAAAAAATATTCAAAAAAAATTATCATCGCTTATGAGCCGATTTGGGCAATCGGCACCGGCAAAACCGTGCGTTCGTCTGATCTGTATGAAATGGTCATGTATATCAGGCGGGTCTTATTTGATATATTCGGCAAAAAAGCCGCACATTCCATACCGGTGCTCTATGGCGGATCAGTTAATGCAAAAAATGCAAATATATTTTTAGAAGTGGATGGAGTAAATGGCCTTCTCGTCGGAGGCGCATCATTAGATCCAGAAGAATTTTTAGGGATCGTTAAGAGCGTAAGCGGAGTATAATACGCAAAATTAATTTTCATGAAATTTCATCTTCCAAAATTTCCATCCCGTCTCCGTGAACAACGCGTGCTTCTGCGCGTTGATTTTAATGTGCCGGTAAAAAGGGGGCATGTGCAAGACGATATGAGGATTAAAAAAACACTCCCTACTATCCGCGAACTGCAAAAACTTCATCATAAAATAATTCTTATGTCACATTTGGAGGATGAGAATGGTAATACACCGACGCTTCTTCCGATCGCGACCTATCTTCGGAGCCACGTCAAAAATCTTTTATTCGCAAATCATAGTTCATTTGATTTTGAGGCGCTTCGCAAAAAAATTGACGCAATGGATTCGGGTGATGTGTTATTGCTTGAAAATCTTCGCCAAGATCCTCGTGAGAAAAAAAATGATGACGGATTTGCGAAGGAACTTGCGGCGCTTGCCGATATATATGTAAATGACGCATTTAGCGCGTCACATAGGGAGCATGCTTCTATTGTTGGCGTGCCGCGCCATCTTCCGCATTACGCGGGTCCTTTGCTTGCAGAAGAGATACGCCATTTAAGCCGCGCATTCCGCCCTCCGCATCCGTTTGTGATTATTATTGCGGGAAGAAAACCGATTAAGCTTTTGCTCTTGGCGCGTTTTTTGCGGAAAGCCGACACCGCCATTACCGGGGGCGTTATTGCCAACACGATCCTGCATAAAAAAGGAATACGCGTGGGGCAGTCAGTCGTTGAGGACGGCGTTGATAAAGAAACATTGGATGCTTTTATCCATTCCAGAAAGATATTACTGCCAAAAGATGTTATTGTGAGCCGTCAAGGAAAAGATGAAATTGTGAATATTCATAACGTTCAGAAAAGCGATATTATTTATGACATAGGACCGGAGACAGTCGAGGAAATCAGGCATATACTCTGGGGGAGCAGGTTTGTATTATGGAACGGCCCTTTAGGATATGCGGAGAAAGGATACGAAGATTCTACGTATGCGCTTGCGCAGGCGCTTATCAAAGGAGGCAAAAAAAGCATTGTCGGAGGAGGCGATACGATCGCGTATCTCAATAAAAAAAATATTCTTCATAAGTTCCCGTTTGTCTCAACTGGCGGTGGCGCTATGCTCGAATTTCTCGCGGAGCGCACGCTTCCCGGCATTGAAGCATTGATGAAAGAGTAATTTTTATCTGGTATTATTTATGTATGCCAATCAATAAGAATATAAAACTCGTAGATAATGTATTGGAATTGAATGCTCTTGAGGAAGTTCCTATTCGTAATGGGTATGGCGAAGGATTGGTTTTGGCAGGAAAAAAATATCCGAATGTTGTAGCGCTTTGCGCCGATTTAACTGAATCAACGCGAACAGAAGCATTCAAAAAAGAATTTCCTGGTCGGTTTTTTGAAAGAGGTGTTGCTGAACAAAATATGGCGTCAGTCGCATCGGGCATGGCCGCAATGGGCAAAATTCCATATATTTCTTCGTACGCTATGTTTAGCCCCGGAAGAAATTGGGAACAAATTCGGACAACGATTTGTTATAACGAGCGGCATGTCATTATCGCGGGGGCGCACGCAGGAGTTTCAGTGGGTCCTGACGGCGCAACGCATCAGGCAATTGAAGACATGGCAATTACCCGAGTTATCCCAAATATGACAGTGATTGCTCCATGCGATGTTCATGAAGCAAGAAAAGCAACGCTTGCCGCCGCGGATCTTCCCGGCCCTATCTATATCCGTTTTGCGCGTGAAAAAACACCCGTGTTTACCACACCCGATACTCCTTTTGAAATAGGGAAAGCGGAAATACTGTGGGAATCAAAAAATCCAAAGGCATCTCTTATTGCGTGCGGATCGCTTGTGCATAACGCTTTGCTTGCCGCGGCCGAATTAGAAAAAGAGGGAATTGAAGTGCTTGTGATAAATAACCACACAATAAAACCGATTGATGAAAAAACAATTCTTGATGCCGCAAAAAAAACAGGATCGTTTATAACGATAGAAGAGCATCAGATAAATGGCGGCATGGGTTCTGCGATTGCCGAAGTTATTACGCGCAACCACCCAATCCATATTGAATTTATTGGCGCCCAGAACCGTTTCGGCGAATCCGGACCTCCGCTGACATTGGTTGAGAAATTCGGCATGGGAGTATCCTCAATAGTCGAAGCCGCGAAAAAAGTTATTAAGAGGAAATAGTTGTTATGTGATATGATTCTATTCTATCATTACAATATATGAATGAAATAATATTGCTTCGTTTTGATATGTTTTTTAATCTTCTGGGCATTTTGCTGACAGCAATGGCTATGGCCATTGTGGGGCAGGCGGCATTCATGGTAGTCGGGAAAATTAGGAATGGAATGCTCGCATTTTTCTGGGGTCTTATATTCATGCTTGCTGGTTTTACATGGGGAGTGATTGCAAACTATTACGTTCTTCCCGATGCGCAGATTCCATTCATGGTTATCGGCATGATCCTCATTTTCTTTTTCGCGAAACGGCTTTTTGCGTTCTATTCTCCAAAAAATGTATAACTATGATGTCGTTACAATCGGTTCTGCCACACGCGATGCGTTGGTGAAAAGCAAGGAGTTGGCAGTTCGAAAGAATCGCGCAAAGCGAGGCCTTGAAGAAAGTATTGTGTTGCCACTTGGCACAAAAATTCGGATAGAAAAAATGTTCTTCGGGACAGGAGGGGCGGGCACGAATACCGCAGTGACGTTTGCGCGCCAGAAATTCCGGGTTGCCGCCGTAGCAAATGTCGGCAATGATCCGGGAGGCCGCGCGGTTATTGAAGAGCTGAAAAAAGAACATGTTGATGCGAGATTTGTCCGCCTCGATTTAAAAGAACATACCGCTTATTCTGTTGTGCTTGAGCCGATTTCCGGCGAGCGCGTTATTCTTACGTATCGGGGCGCGAATGAGGCGCTTCGGGGAGAGATTATTCCTTTTTCAAAATTTCGTGCGCCTTGGGTGTATCTCTCATCTCTTTCCGGAGATCTTTCAATTTTAAAAAGGGCTATCCGTTTGAAAAAGAAATACGCCACGCGACTTGCGTGGAATCCGGGAGGGGGAGATTTGGCTTTAGGGCTCCGAAAACTTCGTCCATTCCTGAAATATATGGATGTATTTTTGGTAAATCAGGAAGAAGCGGCGCGCCTTTTAGGTATTCCATACCGCAGCGTTGAAAAAGTGTTTAAGAAATTTGATGAGATTATTGATGGCATCGCGGTTATGACCCGCGGACCGAAAGGCGTGATCGTTTCTGACGGAAAAACTATGTGGCGCGCAGGCATTTTTAAGGAAAAAGCTGTTGTTGATCGGACGGGAGCAGGCGATTCATTCGGCTCGGGGTTTGTCGCAGGGCTCATAAGGAAGACTCGTAAAAAGCAATTTACTGATGATGGTATCCTGTATGCTCTCCGGCTCGGTTCTGCGAATGCAACATCAAAAGTGGAATATGTAGGCGCGAAAACGGGACTTCTTACGAAGCACGAATTTGAATCGCAGAAACGTTGGAAACATCTTCCATTTTCAATAGAGAAAATTAGGATATAACATATAGTATATATGCAGGATATTACAACATTCGCGCGGATTTTAAGCATATCCGAAGAGATGCTTCTGCGTATTGATGAACATTACTCGAAAACATTTGGGAAGGTCGGAGTATTGGAGGAAATAGTGCGTGAAAACCGCGAAAAGATTCATGACCGGCTAGAAAAGCTTGAAATAATAAATGCGCGCGCGCATATCGTTGAAGCAATGCTTTTAAAAAAAATGCGCAGGGACGATCAGATGCTTTTTGAATATTTTGGATCCCCGTTGTGCGATACGGAAGAAAATTGCAAGGGAGTTATCGCTGAAGCCCGGGCAATAGCGAACGTCGGGAATGGGTTTTTCCTCAAAAAGGAAAAAGCGGAATCGCTTCTGCGCCGCGAACCGCCGAAAAACATACTTTTGTTCTTCGGCGCCCGGAACATAGATGCGCTGCTTCGGCGATTTAACGTCTTTGAAGTATACAGCGCGCTCCGTTTTGTGGAAGACAAGGATTGGCTTAATCATGTATTTTTTAAGCAGATTGAGCATGCTCGTCCGTCTGATTTTGAGGAACGGAAGATAGAAATGCATGTGTTGAGCAAAGAATGGTTGGGTGCTGCAGAGAAAAAATTTTTAAAAAAGAAGTTCCATAATATCAGCCATCTAAAAGAACTCGGAATTATTTTCGTTATTCCTCTCGCTGTTGATGCGCCTGGAGAAATGATAAGGATTTTTAGCCTGCTCCTGCATTATCTTCATGAAATCTCGTTTTATTCGCGGTTATTCCGTTTATATGCGAAGCATCCGGATACGTTCGCAGAAAATCTTGTTTCTGCACTCCGCGGCGATGTGCTGGAGAATGTGTTTCCGAAAGAGGAACAGTTTAAAAAATGGATGATGATCCAGCGGTATTTGGCAAAGGAGGACAAGAACGATCCAAGATTGTTCGTTCCGCATGTAAATCCAGAAGCAATCCATTGGATGCGGGCGCAATACGATATCGCGCGGCTTGGAAAACGGGAAAAAACACTTGACCTTGAGTTCTGGCGGGATCTTGACTACATTGGAGATGAATTTCCTGATGAGCTCGGCGGGAAACGGTTTATTTCATTCAATTTGGTTGATAATGCTATGACGCTTGTTGCAGAAAAACGTATTGTAAAATATCGATATCACCACCACGAAGCGCTTTGGAACCGATTGTTCAGTATGTATACGACATTTGATATAATGGAGGAGCTCCTCGTAAAAAATTTCCAAAGAGGATTCATTGAATTATAATGCTTAACTTTTAAACATGACGCTAAAAGATTATTTAAAAAAAGCGTTTGAAGAAAAATGGGCGGTTCCTCATATTAATATTTCAACCCTCGAACAATTAAAGGCGATCGTTTCTGTCGCGCGCCGCCTTAAAAGTCCCGTTCATATCGGAACGTCCTCGGGAGAGGCAAAACATTTGGGGATGCGCCAGAGCGTGGTGCTCATACGTTCTTTTGCCGAAGAGTCAGGAATGCCGTTATTCTTAAATGCCGACCATTTTCATGATATTGCAGAGGCGAAAGCGGCAATTGACGCGGGGTATGATTCCATTAACATTGACTTGTCCGAAAAGTCTTATGAGGAAAATATCAATGGAGTAAAGGAAGTGGTGAAATATGCAAAGGCGTCGGGCCGAGACATTTCTATTGAGGGAGAACTTGGGTATTTGCGCGGTTCATCTAAAATGCAGAAAGAGATAATTGAAATAAAACCCGAAGATATGGCTGACCCCGCAGAGGCCGACAGTTATGTAAAAAAAACCGGCGCGGATCGTTTAGCTCCCGCTATCGGAAATATCCACGGGATTGCCGCAAATGCTCCAAATCTTGATTTTGCACGGATAGAAGCAATCCGTGCCATTCTTCCTGATGCCGTCGCAATGGTGCTTCACGGCGGATCGGGCATTTCCGACGGACAGATCAGAAAAGCGATTGCGTCAGGCATGAATAATGTCCATGTAAATACCGAGGTCCGCGTCGTATATGCCGAATCACTTCGGAAATTTTTAGCCGATCATCCTGATGAAACGACGCCGTATAAAATATTTCCCTCTGTCATTGGAGCAATGGAGAAAAAAATTGAAGAAAA
>JACQLG010000070.1 GCA_016204155.1 Candidatus Niyogiibacteriota bacterium
TCATCAAGCACTTCTGCCGCCACACGATTAATGCGCTTTCCTGCTTTTAACGAACCGGTGAGCGTTATATTCGCGATGAATGGATGACGCACAAGCGCCTCTCCTACATCGCGATCTCCCGGGAGATACGCGACCATACCCGGATCTGCGCCGACTTTTTTAATAGCGCGGCGCATAATATCAACTACCCGATAGCCAACGAGTGAGGACTGTGGAGCCGGCTTTAAAAGAGGCGGGCACCCGGTTATATATGAGGCAAGAACAGCTTCGGAAGGTAACGAAAATGCATAATTCCACGCTTTTATCAGCAAGCTGGGGCCGCGCGGCTTATTTCTACAATAATTGCTCTCCGCGCGAAGTTTCGGCTGATAGCGATATAACGCAAAAACATCATCCACTAATCGTAGATATATTTCTCCAAAATCAATCGTCTCTTCGATCTCCGCAAATGCTCCTTTTTGCGACTTCGAAACTTCATTGATCATTTCTGTTGCAATATCATATCGCTCTTCTCGCGTAATCTGGATGTATTCTTGCACAACTGCCTTTTTCTCTTTTATCCAGTCATCAAACCGAGAAGGAGAAGCGAAGTTCTGCATACTGCGAAAATACGCATCACGCGCTACGCTGCATGCGCGCTCAATGCATTCCTGGTCAGCAAAAGTAACTTTGCCAAGCGCCCTTGCTGTATCTGCCGGATCGAAAACAGTAATGATATTCCCGTGAGAGGCATCATAGGTTTTCCCGTCAATAATCGGAGGGATAATCTTGTTGTCTGCAAGATTTTTTTTGCGCCTTTCTTCATACTCAGAAAGGGCATTATCTATGCTTCTTCTTACTTCGGGATTTGAAAAATCCTCTTGCGGCTCATTCGTAAAATCAACATCTATTATTTTCATTGCAAACCTCCATGCTGTACAAAGTCTTTTATGCCTTTCTCAAACATATTCAATTCCTCATTGCGGTGATAATAAAGCATTCTAAGATAACTTTCTATGCCGGTAATATCTTCTACGCGTCGAAGTAAATACCCGATCCCCTGCGCGTAACTTTTTGTCAGCAAAATCGGCCTATAAAAGCGGTTAGGAACATGGTAATGGTTCAGCACTTCGGCATACGGTTCTCCCATGCCAAAAATCAGCTGTATCTCTTTTGCTCCATTCCTAAGAGCAAAAACCAAGAGACGCGCATTATTCGTCCCGCTTATCATTGAGAGTCCGCCGGCAATCCCGCGCAGCCATAATTCACAGAAATTGCGGACGGTATTTTCTTTTTTCAAATGAACAGGAGTCTGCCAATTGCGCAGCTCAGCAGTAAGCTGTTCAAATAGATGATACGCTCCCATAACAAGCCGATTTAAAAGCTCCGCTCCCACATCTGCTTTTTCACGAATTAATTCTTCCTGAATATCAGCAGAGTCAATAAAATACGACTGCAATACGTTTGCCGCCGTATCGCCGTATTTGCGGTAAAATCTTTTAAATACGAGCAGTTGTATTTCACGATAATCTTTTTCGAGCGCATCGAGATAAATATGCGATCCTCTTTTATGCATATATGCAAAAAATGGATCGAACCGCTCACAAATAACGTCGGCCGAATATTCAGGACGCGTAGGACTTATTTGAGAGAACGCCGCGGATATTTTAATTGAAGCGCTTACGTCAACGCCGGGCAGAAGATATCTTGGAAGCTCTTGGAATACATGCATGTAATACGCAACATATTCTTCTGCTTCTTTTTCAGAAAGTACTGCATCTCCCAATACGTCAATATTTGCGGCGCTTCCGGTACTTCCCATTTTATGATATGCATTAATCCCCTTAGCGATGCTGGGAATATCATTGCCTGCAATAAACCTCCCCGCAAACAGACGAAACCCAAAATCTAATTCTTTTGCAAGCAGTTTGGGAGAAAGCCTCCCGCTGTAAAAAAGCACCTTAAAAGGCCACGGAAGCCTGTCTTGTATCGGCTCGAGCGTTTCATAAAAAATCTGCTGTATCACTTTCTTATTTTTCGTTTGAGAAACGATCCTGCTTACTTTTGCAAGCCGTTCCTTTACATCTTCATCCCCAAGAAACCATACCATCGGATCGATGGTATTCAACGGATTCAAACTTTTCATTCTGTCACCTTTATCTCATTTATTTTTCAAACTTCTTTGAAGCAATCATACCACACATCCCCCAAAAAGAAAAGAGCCTATTCTTTTTAAGAATAGGCTGCTGTAACTCTTCGGTAGAAATATTATTAGGAATTCAACGGAAAAAATTTCTCACAATCACAACAAACAGAATCTTTTTCATAATATGGATGTGGTTTTTTACTTATATGAGGACAGATGCTCTGAGCTTTTTCTTTTAGCGCCTCCGATTCTTTTAAAAGATCAAGGACTTGCTTTATTTCAGGATGAGCTCGATAACAACTATTTGCGTCTTGTATAGTCCTATATTCTTTCTGGCATAGATCACAATAAAACACTGTGATTGTTTTTTGTAAAGACATAATACCCTCCTCTTTGCATGCTTTACATTTATAATATAAAAATGCTTATAAAAAGTCAAATATTCTCTTTGTATTCCCAACCGTCTTTTGCGCAACCTCCTCGAAAGACAGTCCTTTTATTACTGCGATCCGTTTTGCAACTTCTTCGACATATAACGGTTCGTTTCGTTTTCCGCGATATGGCGTGGGCGTTACATATGGCGCATCGGTTTCGGTTAAAATTCTTCCTATCGGAATCATTTTGACCACTCCATCATAATCATTAACAAATGTGATAACGCCGCCGAATGTAAAAGAAAAACCCATCTCTAGTAATTTTTCTGCATGATCTTTTGTCCCGCTAAAGAAATGGATAATGCCGGGATTCCCATTAGATTTAAGATTTACGATATAAGATTTAAGA
>JACQLG010000067.1 GCA_016204155.1 Candidatus Niyogiibacteriota bacterium
ATCTAAGAAATAGTTCGGATAAGCCTTGCGCAATTCCCTTGTCGTTGCTGCCGAAACAAGAACGATATCTCTATCTTCATTGTTTTTTATCATCCTCTCTTCGTGTTTAGAGTATTCCGAATTTGCAACTTCTGCTTGCGATTTTTTATATGCCGTAATACCCAATTCCTTTGTCGCCAAATTCAGGTTCAGAAGATAAAAATCATACTTAGTCCCTTTTTCTTTCTCGAAATCCTCTATAACTTTGTGTATCTTTGTCCATTCGTTCATTTTTTTTACGACTTTCAGCTTTCTTGCCAGAGCTTGCATGTTTACCAAGAGCTCCTGTTTGTCGGTTGGCGTTTCTGGAACTATCGGCGTTTTTTCCATAACTGCAAAGGCAGAACTAACCAGTCTAAAAAAATCCTTCCAGTCTTTTTGGCCCTCATTCGATTTAATCGCTTGTCTGGTAAAATGATCCACTGTTTCAACCGCAGTCGCCCAATAGTGCTGTAGTTTAGTTCTTACTTGTATCTCTATTAATAGTCCGTCGTAGTCCTTATTTTTATCGCTATAGTACTTATAAATAATGTGCACACTTCTATAGCCATCAGGTTTCGGGATTTGAATGTAGTTTTTTATCCACGCTAATTTATGTTTGATGCCGCGACTTTTTTTATATTTATCAACAAGCTGATTCACATCATCAACGTTTTGTAAAACAGATCTACACCCGCCAACATCTTGCATTTGTGACATTTTCATTGTATGCGTTTGATCTCTGTTCAATTTTTTTAATATTGACGGAATGCGCTTAAGACGACGCACGACAAGCGCATTCGGATCAATGTGTTTGGACAAACGGCTCAATCTTATTGCGAATGTATGCAGAGGAAAGCTGTGCGAGGATCTCCAGTTACTGAGAATATCCACAGCATCCCCATACGACGGATTGATATCTTTCGCTGCAACTAGTATCTTCCCAGCTTTATTTATTTCTTTTTTAGAAAATTTTAACTTGGTCCATTCCATAAAAGTTTTGTTTTGTTGCGAGGCACCCGGTCTTTCGAACAGGCGCTCAATCCTGCGGAAGCTACTTTTGACTATTAATCAACCCTAACAGCATTTTTGACAATGTTTCGTATTTCTGATAAAAATCACCGTATCGTTCTTTTGATACAGCTTCTTCATCGAAAATTAGTTCAATCAGCGATACGCATTCATAGACAGAACCCCGCGCGATAGTGTAAAAATTTCGCTTATCTGCTTTCGAAAATTTGCCGCTTCCCTCGGCAATGTTAATGACAATGCTGATTGAAGCGCGTTTTAGTTGATCGCGGATATAAGAATCTATCTGTTTGTTTTCTTTCAGAAATCGCAAAATTTCTTTGTTGAGTTTTTTGGCTTTTGTATATACGTCCAAATTATGAAAATCGAACATGTCTTTGTAATTTGTGTGAGTAATTTGTAGTTTGGAAAAAATTTCGCCTCAAAATATACGTACTCATTATCCTAATTACTAACTACAAATTACTAATTACTCACGCAAAAATGAGCGAAGCGAAATTTTTGCGTCCCCGGCAGGACTCGAACCTGCAACCTCCTGGTTCGAAGCCAGACACTCTATCCAATTGAGCTACGGGGACATATATATATGTACGAACTCTCTTAAAATACCATAAAAATAGTAATAATAAAATCCTGACGGGACTCATCCACGTCAGGATTTATACTCTTTTTAATAACACTAACGAACTCTAAGAAGAATTTCGCTCACTGCGAGCCAATCTCGCCTAAGCTCTTTCTTCTGCTTTTCTTCAGTAGGAATTGAAAGACGAACGTAAAGCGTTTTCCCGGAAAATTCTTTTGGAACCTTCCAGGAAAAATCGTTGAATTTTGGATTGATCTTTATACCCTCGCTCCAAAATCCGTTCGGATGCTCCCGATAATGAAGAAAAATCTGTGCGCCCTTAGATACGTTCTCTTTCTCCCATTGGATATCCAGTATCTCGCCCGGATTCGTGACATAAATGTCATTTGTTCGAGGATGAGTTATATGTATCCGTGGGGATTCCTTCTTAGAAGATGCCTGTACGCTCTTTACCGGATCATATTCTTCCATTTCCTTTAGGAAATGAGAAGATTCTTTTTCGAAAAACAGACGCAGCCCCTTAAATGTTAATACCTTCCCGTAGTCCTTCACGTGCGGCTCTATTGTCACTCGTGTCGGTGTTTCCAATTTTCCCCCATACACTTCATCGTATTTGGGGGAAATTATTTTTTCCTTTCCCGCATATTTTACTTTCACGTTACGGACCAGCCTCCCTTCGTCTGTTAGCGCAACCTCGGGAATGCCAGTGAGCGAATTAAAAAACTTATTCGGCTGCTTAAGATATCCTATTCCGCAAAAAATCATGAACAGAATACTGATTGTAACTACAGTTGACATTCCGTACGTGACAAATCCTTCCGGCAGTTCAAATACGCGGCAAAGCCCCAATAAGAGAAGCAATCCGACCATTACTATAAATGCAGCAATGATAATTGCTATCCTCATATCTATACCGTAAAATCTTGCAAGAAAATCAACTCCTTTACCTGTAAACGGAATGAAATGGAGAATGATTTTATACAGCACCACAAGCGCGACGAGCATAGCGGCGTACCGCAGGATTTTCTTGACTGCCTCGTGGGTAAATACTTGATTTAACGCGCCGAGCGTCATGAGATTCATTCGTATTGCAAGATACAAAATAAACCCAAGCGCACCTACAAATCCTGCTCCCCAGAAAAAATAAGGGAGAAGAAATGTTATCTGCCCGAATAGCGATGATTCAATAATCGGCCGTACTGCAAGCGCAATCAGGATAAACATGCCTAATATGGTCGCAGTGATATAGCAATATCTTTTAAACGGTTGGTTCATTTGCTTCACCTCCATTAGTTTCTTTTTTTTGACCAAGCCCAAATAAATCTTTAACTTGGTCTACAGCGTTTTTTATATTACCCTTGTTTGTGGCTGCCCCTTTCACTTCCTTCGCAGCCTTTGATCTCCCGAGAAAAATCGGGATTGCTTTACTGATAAGCTCCCGGCCTAAGATTAACGCTACGGTTTCTTTGTTGATCTTGCTCGCGATCGCTTCAACTTCTTTCCCCGCGACCTCGGCGTATACTTCGCGTTTTTTCGCATCAGTAGCAAGCGGGGCTTCCAGAATCACAACTTCTGCTTCACGGCCGTGATACCCATTCTTCTTGGTTTCAACAGAAATCGCGTCAAGCGTTTGGGTTTCAAGGTTGTCTTGCTTGCTATTAAACTCATCAAAAGTAATTTTGCCTATCGCAGTTTTTACTTTTGAAACCCCGACATCCCATAGCCAACCTTCAAGTGTTTGATCTTCGTTTCTGGCATCATCGCCGAAATACAACGCCTTCAGCAAGTCTTCATCAGACTCACCGAGCTGAAATCCTAACCTTAACTGTATTCTTACTTCGTAGCGATCTTTTGTGATTACAAGAATCTCTTTAGCCATCAAAATCATCTCTCTGCTCACGACCTTGATACTATAGATAAAGGGTATGAGGAAATACCATCCGGCCAATAATCTTCCTGTCAGCTTCCCTCTTCGAAATAAGTAGGCAACGTTTGTCTCCCTAATTTCAAAGTGGAGACGCGCGATTAAAAAAAGATATGCAACGAACGGCACCAGGCGCCATTCAATCTTTGAAGGAATAAAAAAGAAAATTAACGCCAGAATGCCACACGCCGCCATAAAATGCCATCCTTCTTTGAAAGGGACCTCTATATGGAGCTGTTGTGCGTCATTATTGGCAATCTTTTTATTGATTGCATCCTTAATAACGCCCATCATTACGAGAGTTTTTCTTATACCGTCTTTCATGTCTTCCATGGAAATCTCCTTATATATTTAAATTTTCAACGTGCAAAAACAGCACACACGCTGAATTTGGTGTTATTATAACAAGAAAAGCAGTAGAAGTCAAGAATTTTGGGTGTCGGACTTCATTAGAGGGTGTTTTGACGAGGGCGGTACTGCAGTGCTTCATTTATATGATTTCTCGTGATGTGTTCTGATCCTGCGAGATCTGCGACAGTACGCGAAATCTTAAGCACCCGATGGTATGCGCGGGCAGACAAATCAAGTGTTTGTGCGGCCTGCAAAAGTGCCACTTTAGTATCTTGGTCAAGGATGCAGTACGTATCAATATCTTTCACATTCATTTCGCTGTTCGTAAGAATGGAGGAATTCGCAAATCGTTTCTTTTGCGCCTCGCGCGCTTGCATCACTTGCGCGCGCAGTTCCTTTGAAGTCGGCATATCTGCCGGTTTTTGATCAAGAACTTCGTGTTCAACTTGTCCGACATCACACCAAAGATCAATACGGTCAGCAATCGGCCCTGAAATTTTTCGCTGGTAGCGAAATAAAGAAGAGGGGGAGCACAAACACATTTTTGTCTTTGAACGAAAGTTCCCGCAAGGACACGGGTTCATTGCGGCAATAAACATGAATCGCGCAGGAAAACGCAGAACGCCTCGTGCGCGCGCAACCGTAATAAATCCATCTTCAAGGGGCTGCCTCAAGCCTTCTATAATCCTTCTATCAAATTCCAAAAATTCGTCTGCGAATAAAACGCCTCTATGGGCTAATGTAATTTCGCCAGGCTTCGGGAATGCTCCGCCTCCAACAAGTGACACGTAAGAAGACGTATGATGGGGACTTCTAAACGGCCTGCGAGTAAGAACAGGCTCATCCAAAACGCCCGCTACGCTATGTATTGCCGTAACTTCAAGCGCTTCTTCAAATGACAAAGGAGGAAGAATGCCGGGGAGGGCGCGAGCAAGAAGCGTCTTTCCTGTGCCGGGAGGACCAACCATCCCAAGATTGTGCGACCCGGATGCCGCAATTACAAGCGCGCGCTTAGCCGAATCCTGTCCGCGGATGTCTGACATATCAATGTCTGTTTTTGCGATGCCGCTTGAGAACGCGGTTCGAGGGAGGGGAGTAATTACAACAGAGCCGGCAAGATGCTCCGCAATATCAGAAAGCGTGCTCGCTTCGTATACATGAATGCCATCAAGCAGAGCCGCCTCTTCCCCGTTTCCGCGCGGAACAAATATCTCTTGGAATCCTTCTTCTTTTGCTTTACGCGCAAGCGGCAAAATGCCTTTAACCGGACGAAGCGTGCCGTCAAGCGCTAATTCTCCTAAAAATAATCTTTTTTCGGGGTTGAACGTAACTTGTTTGGAAGCAAATAAATACGCAAGCGCGATTGCCAAATCAAACGCAGGCCCTTCTTTTTTGATATCTGCGGGAGCCAATGACGCAATCACTTTTTGGTTTTTTTTGTGAGGCGGATGGAAACCAATGTTAGCAATGGCGTATGAAATCCTATGCTTTGCCTCATCTACTGCTTTGTCAGGCAGTCCGACAATCGTGAATGAACGAAGACCTCGCGAAAGGTCTAGTTCCACATCAATAATCGAACCTTTCAGTCCTACGATTTGCGCGGAGTGGAGTTTAACTGACATATGGGGTTAGTGTAGCAATTCCCCTATTCGCTGGGAAGGGCGAGCGATGAGGAAGAGACGACCATAGGAAAAATAAAAGGCGACAATAGTCACCTTCAATAAATGAGCAATAATCAAAATTTAACCCAAAAAAGATTACTTTTCTGCGGAATTATTATAATATGGACTTTCAGACAACTCGGTTTTTAATGTAAAAATAATCTCATCGCATTCGGGCGAAGCTTCAATTTTTGTAAACAAGAATACAGGGGATTTTTCGTTTACATACACCGTCCTAAGGGATCTTAATATTTCTTCTCGATTCTCACGAAAAGCCTCCCTATGTTCTTTATATTTAAGTGGAATGCGCACTTTCCCATTCTCGGCTGGCAAGTCTCTCAAACCATAGATGACGACATTATTTACGAGGTCCATTTGATAATCTTTTATTCGTTCCTCAGAGCCCTCAGACTGTAAATGTTCTTTTTTATTCATCGTCCCTCCATTTTATTACATTTCTTCCCTTAATATCAAATCCTCCGAAATTTGTCAACCAACTTCGTGGACTTTCACCTAATAGAGTAATAAGTGGGGGAGAAAGACCCACTATTGAATGAGTCTGGAAATATGTGAGATCAAAATCATCATCAGAAAGTTTTATTTCAAGCCAAAATTCAGAGGTGGGTATTGTTGTTATTATTTATGGTGAAATCCAATGCGCGTTTCTGGTTTTTCTTCTTCCGCAAGCAAGCTTTTTATTACATCGAAAACCGCTTTAAATTTCTGGTCGTATTTACGCTCCATTGTTTCTATTTTCTTTCTTAAAGATTCATTGGTCGCCAAAAGCTCCCTCAACTTTACGAAAGTGCGTATGATCTGAATGTTTACTAAAATCGCTCTTTTGCTATGCAATACGCTTGAAAGCATTGCGACGCCTTGTTCGGTAAAGGCCATCGGCGTATATCGTAGGCCTTTCTTGTCTGCTTTAGAGGTCACAAATTGTGACCTCCAATTTTCGAATTCCGCCTTACTGAGCTCAAACATGAAATCTTCGGGGAATCTTTCTTTATTGCGTCTTACGGCTTGTTTCAATGCTTTAGTTTGAACTCCATATAATTCCGCCAAGTCCCGATCTAACATTACTTTCTTCCCTCGAATCCAAAATATCTGCCCGGCAATTCTTTCGGTGGGAACAACGATGATTTCTTTTACGGATCGATTCATATGCGGTCTATTATATCATGGTCAATAATCGAGCCCTTCAGCCCAACGATTTGCGCGGAGTGGAGTTTAACTGACATATTGGTTATAGCGTATCAAAATTCATTTGAACTTGGAAGAGCGGTAAACAGATGAAGGATGAGATGTGAATCAATATTTTGAAACTCCCCAGATAAAATAAAACCAACTTTGAAGCGTACTTGAATAATCTCGGCTTCTCATAAGGATTCCGAGTTTTTCTTTTTCCGAAGAAACAAGCCCGATTTTATCGTCGTAGAGAAATATTGTCGCATTAATCTCAATGCCTTGCGGCGCGTATCGAATTTCCAAATTATGCTCTTTGCTTTTTTTATAAAAAGGATCGTTAATATCCCCGCCACGAAAACGAAGTGTCTTTCCCACAATACCTTTTTCAATGCGTTTTTTCACAAAATATTTTGCAAATTCATTTCCAACCAGTGATACAAAATTAGTAAGCGACGCAGCTGTCAAAATTACTTTCTCCTCGCAATGCAAACTATCTTCAAGCATCATTTTAATCCCTTCAATTCCTTTGAAGTATTCGATTTGCGGATATTCGACGTAAAACTTTCTCTCATCTTTCAAGCCCGGCAATAAAACGTTAAGCTCATTTTCCATTTCCTCATATTCTTTCTTTTTCCGATCAAGTAATAATCCTATGTCTTCCGGAGACGCCATTTTAAACTTTTTTCCATAGAGAGCGCCCAGTTGATGGCACAACCCTTTATCTTCCAGTTTCTTCAACACGTCATAGGCATTCGGCCTTGTAAGGCGGCATTCTTTTGCAAATTGAGTGGCATGCATGGGTCCATGCCGCAACCCAACAAGCAGCACACAGGTTTCTTTATTATTTAAACCAAATTTAGAGAGAAAAGCGCTTATTGTATTAGTATTTTCCATATAGATAGTTGTCGAAAAAGTCTCGACATATTTACATATAACATACCCTGTCCTATAATGCAAGCGAATCTATTTTAAAAAATTATACGAGGAGGAGTATCAGTATGGAAAACGAATTAAAGAAGAATCTTACGGAAACAAAAATCGATAAAAAAATCGATAAATTGATAAAAAAGAACAATTTGCCTATTCAGTTGCTCGATCTTTTGAAGAAAAATATGGCGCTGATAGTAAATGTTAACAAGAAGAGCTCGGTGATTCGGCCAAGCGACTGGAGGAGAGATGTGAGAAACGAAACAACCTTCTCTTTTGGAGAATATTTCTTTGAGATCGTTTGTGAGTTCCATCAATATTGGGATTCTAGAGAAGACGATGGCACAACTGCGGGCTGGAGTACAACGCAACAGAAAGACACTTTGATAATAAAAGATAAAAGCGGAAA